>CAZMXO010000216.1:0-1508 GCA_964570265.1 uncultured bacterium | reverse complement strand
GGATACAAGGAGAAAAATGAAAATAGAAAAATATCTCAAAGAACTGGTTCAAAAAGACGGCACGGATTTACATCTAAAAACAGGGAGCCCGGCTAAGATTAGAATGAGAGGGGAATTATCTTCTGTTGGAGAGAAACTTTCTTCAACAGATACCAAAGATATTGCATTTGAAATAATGAGCGAAAAGCAAATACAAAAATTCAACAAAGAACTTGAAATGGATATTTCGTACGAAGTTCCCAAATTAGGACGTTTCAGAGTTAATATTTTCTATCAGAGAGGAAATGTGGGATTAGTTTTGAGAAAGGTAAAAACGGATATAGGATCATTTAAAGAGCTAAATCTGCCTTCAGTGTTAGAAAAAATATCATTATCAAACAGAGGCCTAATTATTGTTTCAGGCACAACAAGCAGTGGAAAATCAACAACTGTTGCGTCCATGATAGACTACATAAACGAGAACTTAAGTCGCCATATTATAACAGTTGAAGATCCTATTGAATTTCTCCACAAAGATAAAAAAAGCATTGTGAATCAGAGAGAAGTGCATATAGATACATCTTCATACTCTATTGCGTTACGCCACGCCATGCGTCAGGATCCGGATGTTATCCTGATAGGTGAAATGAGAGATGTTGAAAGTTTTCATATTTCTCTAGGCGCATCGGAAACAGGACATATTGTACTTACAACACTTCATTCAACTGACACATCAGGCGTGTTTAGCAGAATACTTGACTTTTTCCCTCCGTCTCAACATCATCAGATCAGAATGCAGCTTTCTCTCAATCTTAAAGCTGTTATTTGCCAGCGGCTTATACCAAGAATGGACAAGGATGGACTGACCCCTGCAGTAGAAATATTGATAAACACGCCTGTGGTTTCCAGACTGATAAGAGAAAATAGACTGGATAAGATAATACCTGCCATTCAAGGCGGAGCGGAAGATGGTATGCAAACATTTAACATGTCTCTGGTTGAATTATGCAAAAATGGCTTTGTAAGCAGAGAACAGGCCATGGCTAACGCAACAAATCCTGAGGCGTTGAAAATGAATCTGGAAGGAATCTTTCTTAATGAGGACAAACAGATACTCGGCGGTTAAAGTCTTAAGAAAAGGCAGAGTTGTAATCTTTCCAACTGACACTGTTTATGGTCTTGGATGCATATGTAACAGTGAACAAGCCACAGATAGGATTTATGACCTAAAAAACAGAGATCGCAAAAAACCATTAATTCTATTTGTTTCAGACTTAAAGCAAATAGAAGATATTGCTTATGATATTCCGCCAGTAGCAAAAGAGCTTATGAACAAGTTCTGGCCCGGTCCGCTAACAATTATCCTAAGAGCAAAAGAAAATATTTCAATATCCAAGGCGTGCATCTTTAAAACAGATAAATTTAACACAATAAGTTTCAGAATGCCCAATCATCCAATACCGCTATTTCTAGTAAAGGAATTAGGAGTGCCTATTGCTACAACAAGTGCGAATATTTCAGGATATAAC
>CAZMXO010000215.1:0-1525 GCA_964570265.1 uncultured bacterium | reverse complement strand
CAGCGTAACATATAACCCGATAAAATATTACTTTATTGTTGGAGCTATGTTTTTTATTTTTACATTCCCCTTAATGAAAATGGCTAACAAATTAGAAAAGAATATTAAAGAAAGAGGATTTACTCATGCTTAAGATTGAAAATTTAACTTATACATATCCTAATGGAACTACTGCTCTGGAAAACATTAATACAGAAATTCAAAAAACACATATTTTTGCAATAATGGGGTCAAGCGGTTCAGGAAAAACAACTATGTTAAACTGCATAGGTAAGTTTCTAAAACCTGATACAGGCAGCATACTAATCAACGGCAAAAACATATATAACATAGAAGAAAGAGTATTGAGAGAAAAAATCGGCATTGTTTTTCAACAGCTTTATCTTTTTCCTCATCTTACTGTTCTGGAGAATATAATATTAGCGCCGATGAAGGTACTAAAACAGGATAGAGAAAAGGCAAAAAAAGAAGCTGTGAAAACACTTGAAAAATTAGGAATTAATGAACTAAAAAACAGTTATCCGTCACAAATAAGCGGAGGACAGGCTCAACGTGTTGCTATTGCGCGCGCATTAATACTAAAACCATCTTACCTGCTACTTGATGAACCTACCTCTGCTCTTGATGTAAACACAACAGGTGAATTTGGAAAGTGGCTTGTAAATTTAAAAGAGGAAACAACATTCGTTATTGTTACTCATGATGTACCGTTCGCAAGTGAAATCGCAACATCGGGAGTTTTAATGGCAAACGGCAAAATAGAATGTGCCGGAAACATTAAGGATATTTTAAAAACTCTAAATATTAAGACATAACCTTTCTGAAAATAACAATAAAGGATTTACCCTAAATGTTTAATTTTACTCAAATAATTTCTACCACTGGTTACGGAATTCGGCAACAGAAGCGGAAAGAAGTTTAAGAAATCTAGTCATCACTCTCCGCCTCCCTCAAGATAATGCTCGTAGATCTCTTCTGCGCTCAAAGCCTTATTGTAAATCCTGAGTTTGTCAATTGCGCCGCTGAAATAATTACTACCCGCTTTACCAATATTTAAAGAATGATATAGGCTGAAATCATAACTATTTAACGTTTCTGACAGTAATGTCTGGTCATCACCATCAATATATAAATGCCCATCTACTCCACAATCAACTGTAGCAGATATGTGATACCATGTATCAACTTCAGGTGCCCAAGCTGTTGATAGAAAAGCCCAATAACCATTTGTGCCATAATCAGAATATGCAGCGCATCTCAGGTAGAAGTTCTCACCACTTTTATAACATTGTAGATAAAAACCATTATTCTCATCTCCATATATTACCTATAACTCTAAATAGCAATAAATGCAATACAATAAATTACGGTTTTTTTAAGAAATATATGGAAGAGTTATGTTTATATTTACAGTTCGGGAACCGGTTGAATCAAATCATATGGGGGTTCAGGCTGTTTTTATACGGGAAGAGAAAGATGGTAAAATAATATTTGAGACCAAAAAAGATAGAATAGTGATTGATGA
>CAZMXO010000214.1:0-1528 GCA_964570265.1 uncultured bacterium | reverse complement strand
GATAGCCATATCTTTGTGCCCCGCCAGTAACTACAACAATCTTTCCTTTAAGCGAGAATTTGTTCAAAACATTCATTTCTTTTACTCCTGGTTAAGTTGCTCTTCTAAAGACTTTAATACACCACGAATCCGACACCATTGAATATTAGTTAAATCAGTATAAGGTCTTGTGTAATCGGAAATAAGTTTCTGCATTTAATGCCTTCTCCCAATTTTATATTCTCTCTAATTTAAAAATTACCGGTCTAAATCCGTCTGTACAGCAAGTTATAAACATCCCTGGTTTCACCCCTCTGAAATTACCTCCCCGCGCAAGGGTCATTACATATTTCTGTATATCTGCCCACGCCCAACTGCAAAATCCTTCTGGCATATTTACACCCTCCGACACAAACTCCTGAGCTTCTTTCAACCTTTCACAGGGTTCCCAGATAGACTCACAGTATTTTTCTAAAAGCTCTCTGTGCAACAATCGTTTCATAACCGTTATTTTTACCTTTGCCTTCATTTTCATAGTCCTTTTGTTAACCCAAACAGTTTGGCTGCATTGTCATGCAGTAGAAGTTTTTTATCTTGTTCGGTTATATCAGCGTAATCTATCCTTGCACGTTGCATCGGAGCAAAATAACAAGGAGTGTCTGTCCCATATAGAATTCGTTCAGCTCCAATTTCACTAACAGCCCACTCAATTAAATTAGGGATAATGCTTTGTGAACTAGAAGTGTCTACGAACATGTTGCCATGTTTACTGGACTGAATTGCCCGAACTTGATAGTCTATGTTACCGCTTCCTCCACCCCACCCCAGATGTCCAAGAATCAGTTTGACTGAAGAGAAATCGTTGGCAAAACGCACAAAATCCTCCGGCATACTACGCTTATCTCCGCTATGCGTACTAATAACAATGTTGTACTTTGCGGCAAATTCAAAAATAGCTTGGCCATACTTAGCAATAGGATAATTATGTTCTTCAGGATGAATCTTTATGCCAACGCATTTTGGTCGCTTAAGTAATTCTATTGCTTGATCATAAGATCCATGATTAGTCGGATTAACAACAGCATAAAGCAACAATCCATCAGTTTTAGATACAATGTGTTCTGCATCAATATTTGATTTCAAAATGTCTCCTTTGGATTTTGGTGTAATTGCCTGCATTGAAGATACTATAGTTAATTTAGTATGGGCTATACGTGCGCGTCTAGCAACTTCTTCTGCATCCGCAGACATGAATTTTTTAATAAGTTCAAACTTACCATTTACATACTTACCGAAATGTCCGTGGACGTCAATAGCCTGAATATTTTTTTCTTCCAATTATCACTCCTTTATATTATATACGGTTTCTTTAATAGCCGTGTTTTACACCCACTGGCAGTTTCCAGTCCGCAACAAATTGTTCTTATCTGCTCTGGAACTCACGTCTGATATGGTTACTTTAGCCATTATTTTTTCTAAATCTTATTTTTAAATATGCGAACTGCGTTTTCATAGAAAATATTCTTCTTATCTTTTTCAGGTATCTCTG
>CAZMXO010000213.1:0-1533 GCA_964570265.1 uncultured bacterium | reverse complement strand
CCTACTACTACTGTAACCGAGAAAAGTTAATTCCATGAATATCCCACCCCAGAATAGTCCTCGAATTTTTAATGTCAACAACTACACATAAGGCACCTTATATACAAATATAGGATTTTCCAGAATACAAAAGCAGCTTAAAGTAGTGGGGAATAAGAAGAAAAAGTTACCACCATTAATTTTCTCAAAATAGGACATTTCCATTTTGGCTTAACATTTTGATTTGCATTTTTCAGAATTTTGATACTATAATGAATAAGAGATAGTGAAAATAAGGAGGGTAAGAATGGCAAAGAAAAAAGCTGACGCAAAGCTCTACTCGGTGAGAATAGGCAAAAAGGAAGAGAATGTATTTAAGGGGAAAGGAGCAAGACAGGCAGCTTTAAAGGCTGCTTCTAGAGGATTGAAAGACAGCGATGGTCTAATCAAGCTCAGAGAACACGGGCAGAAGAAAGATGGCAAATGGAGATTGCACATATTCAAAGGTTCAGTACAAAAGATTGCTAAACCTGCTAACGCACCTGATTGGATGCCTGACACAATAAATAAGCCCGCAGTAAAGAAACTTCGTGTTGAGAAGTTAGATAAGATATAATAACGGGTGCTTCAGCATAAAATATATTGAAAATCACAATGAGAATCTTAAATAAAAAGTGTTACCTATGTGCACAGTTACTGAGTAACCATATTCAGGCAAAAAATTGATCGCTGATCTTACAGGGTTTTTCTCCATTAGACTTTCATATAATGATAGGATTGTTTATTCCGTGGATGAGAAGAAAAAGACAGTTTATATTCACAGAGCCAGAACGCATTATGGAGAGTAAGTATGAAAAACAATAGCGCAAAAACTGCTTTGATCATTGGTGGAAGCCGTGGTATTGGACGGGCAATAGTCTTGCGTCTTGCTCGATCAGGATTTGATATATGGCTGACCTATAAAAGCAACCATGCTGCCGCTAAGAAGGTAAAAGAAGAGGTCGAGAAAATAGGAAGAGCATGTGATACACTCTCTTTCGATGTTTCCAATTATCAGGAAACTGAAGCTGCTCTGGAGAAAAAGGTAGATGAGCACGCTCCCTACATAGTTGTATACAACACAGGCATTACCAGAGATAATCTTCTAGTATGGATGACTAAAGAAGAATGGGATGCCGTTCTCTCAACAAATCTGGATGGATTTTACAACGTAATGCACTTTGCTTTATTCCCAATGCTGCGAGAGAAGCGGGGACGCATTGTTGTTGTATCCTCAGCTTCCGGACAAGTTGGTCGCGCAGGACAGGTGAATTATTCTGCTTCAAAAGCAGGATTAATCGGCGCTGCCAAGTCATTAGCGCTGGAGGTTGGCAAGAAGAATATTTTTGTTAATGTTGTTGCTCCGGGCGTGATTGAAACAGATATGATTGAAAATCTTCCGAAAGATAAAATTCTTCCGCTTATTCCATTACAGAGGTTTGGAAATCCGGATGACGTTGCATCAGTAGTGAACTTTTTATGCACAGAAAAGCATATGTATATTCATGGTCAGGT
>CAZMXO010000212.1:0-1567 GCA_964570265.1 uncultured bacterium | reverse complement strand
CGAGCAGACGATCAGGTATTTCCTGCGCTGCTCGGATCCTCGCTCCGGATTCGGGCATCTGCAGTGCCCCGACTGCAAGACCTCGCGGCTCGTCCCCTTCACCTGCAAGCGCAAGGTCTGCCTGATCTGCGGTGAGAAACGTAAGCAGGTCTGGGTGGAGTGGCTCTTCAAGGAGGTCATCTTCAACGTTCGGCACAGGCATTGGGTCTTCACCGTGCCCTTGTGCATCCGCTGGGTCTTCAAGAAAGACCGGAAGCTGCTCGGCGTCCTGGCCCACACCGCCGCCGCCTTTGGAACTGCCCCACCTTGTCTAGACAGTTTTTCATTTAAATAAGGTGTACTCTCCATCAGGCTGCCTTTCCTAAAGAAGAAAAGCCCTCGTAGTAAAATTCGTCCGGCGTTTTGTAATCCAGGGACTGATGATATCGCTGTGTGTTGTAAAATCGGAAGTACCGCTTAACTCCGGCCCGGCACTCGGGAACGGTTTGATAATCGTTGAGATAGATATCCTCGTATTTTAGGCTGCGCCAGAACCGTTCGATAAAAATGTTATCAAGGGCACGGCCCTTACCGTCCATGCTGATATCTATTCCCTGGTCCTCCAGGGTTTTTATGAAATCCTCACTGGTGAACTGACTGCCCTGATCCGAATTGAATATCTCCGGCTGGCCGTACTTGAGTAAGGCTTCTTCTAGAGCCCGGATACAGAACCAGTTATCCAGCGTGTTCGAGATCCTCCAGGACAGAATCTTGCGGCTGAATAAGTCAATAATAGCAATAAGGTACACGAACCCTCCTCTCAACCTGAGATACGTGATATCAGTCGCCCAGACCTGGTTGACGTGGTTGATCGTTATGTCCTTCAGCAGATACGGGTATTTCTTGTGACCTTTCCTCGGTTTGCTCAGATTCGGCTTGGGATAGATCGCCCGCAGGCCCATCTTTTTCATGCGTCGCCACACCTGCTTGGGCAATATATTCCAGCCTTGGTCCTGCAAAGCCTTGCAGACCTTACGATATCCATAAAACGGAGTCTTCTTGAAGATCATCATAATGTCCCGTTTCAGCCGTTCTTTTTCCTTGTTCTTCTCCGGGTCCTTCGGCTTGTAGTAGTACGTGGACCGGGCCATCCTCAAGAGTTCACACTGCCTGATGATCGGTAGCGATGGATGGTCCGGTTTTATCAGGCTCCTATCTACTTGCCGAATATCTGCTGGTATTTTTTTTTAAGAAACTCGTTCTCTACTTTCAGTTTACCGATCTGCTTGTAGAGCTCTTCCTGAAGCTGTTCCTTGCTTTTGGCCTTCTGGCCTTCTCCTTTCGCGAAAATCTCAGGAAACACCTGGAGTGCTTTCTTTTTCCATGTGCTTACCTGGTTTGGATGGACTTCATACTGGGAGGCTATCTCGGCAATGGTCTTTTCACCTTTGATGGCTTCAAGGGCCACCAGGGCTTTAAACTGCTTGTCGTATCGTTTTCTCATGGTGTCTAATTTACTCCTCCTCGCTTCAGTTGATCAAGGAGAGATTACACCTTAACACCTGTCCAGTTTTCGCGGGGCATTATA
>CAZMXO010000211.1:0-1575 GCA_964570265.1 uncultured bacterium | reverse complement strand
AGTTACTCCCAACTCTTCAGAAATTTTTATTACAATGTCTCTCTTTGTCATTACCTAATCCTTCTTTATCTTGTCTGCTATTCGGTCTAATACGTTTCTAATATTGGCAATAATAGACGTATCCTCAATAACACCATCTGCTGCTTGTACAGGAACATTTGTTCTTTCGCCAGTTACAACAACAGTTTTCACAAAAAGCACTCTATATCCAATATAAGCTCCTGCTGTCAAAATAACTGCTAGTATTAAAACAACGGAAAGTTTAATTAATTTTCTTCTAATTTTTGGTATAATTACAGTCATTAGCATACTTATCTTTGCAAGCTCATCCCTTTTACCTTCAAGCCCTCCTAATCGTTTATTTAGCAATATATAGGAAACATGCCAGTCATTTTCCAGTTTTCTGCATTGCATATCCGAGTCAGCTATATTACTTAACGAAACTGATTGGCTAAGTATGCTTGATATTTTATTATCAGGACTGTATTGTTTTTCAAGTACACCGCTTATTGACTCATACTTGCGGGCAAGATGACTCTTGGACTCCATAAACTCCTGCGTTTTCTCCGTGTCTATAGAAGCTAATTTCTCTCCGCCTTGTTTCAGAAAGTTTCCAAATGTGATCCACAGCTGGATAAATTCTTTTAAAGCGACAATATCCGCTTCTACTTTTCTATCACGCATTCTTTTTCTCCCGCTTTCCCAAGAGATATTTCCCCAATCTTAACTTCTGTGAAAAGCTGTCTGTGCCCCATCTTACATTGGTAACCCTTGCGTCTTTTCTTTTTAAATACTATTATTTTTTTTCCCTTACCATGGAGGATAACTTCTCCTAAAATCTTGGCATTCTCTAGATGACCTTTATCTATGATCCCAGTTTCTTTATCAGAAATTAGGATAGGATCAAAATTAATCTTATCACCAATGTCCTTTTCAATCTTATCTACTTTTATGACATCTCCTTCTGAAACACTGAATTGCTTACCTCCCGTAACTATAACCGCTTGCACTTTATATCCCCTTTCCGTTTGTTAGCGAAGACTACCATACACATAAGTGATTGTCAAACTCAAATATCTTTCGTACCATAGCGTTACAAACATTTTATTTCCGAAGCTTCTATATTCATACTTATATCTGATTCCAGAATAATTTTCTTACTGTATGTTAATTCCAATCCTGTCATTGTTCTTTTATAATGTTTTACAAGATAAGAAGATACAGACGGATGAATCTTTACCCAAATAGTCTTCATCGATCTTGTTGCGCATAGTTGTTCTACTCTTCTTTGCAATTCAATACATGTAGTTGCCAATGATTTTATATTTCCATTTCCCCTACAATAAGGGCAAACTTGAAACAGATAATCAGAGATACTTTGTTTAACTCTTTGTCTGGTCATTTCTAAAAGACCAAATTTACTCAATCGAGTCACTGTGGTCTTAGCCCTGTCCTTTTTTAGAGCGTTTTTAAAGACTTGCAACAATTCATGTTTATGTTTTTCATGCTTCATATCAATGAAATCAATTATTATAATTCCTCCCATATCCTTGAGACGGAGATGACGAGCTATTT
>CAZMXO010000210.1:0-1588 GCA_964570265.1 uncultured bacterium | reverse complement strand
AACATTTATAAAACATATTTTCTCCGTATATTTATGAAAACGAAACTTTGGGGTGATGTTTGGGAGGATAAAATAAAGTTTCAGGATGAAGTTGGTGTTATTCATGGTACGAATTCTACTATGGCTAAAGTTTTGAAACAATTAAAAAGTGATATGAAATTTATATCCTCATGGGCCTTGCCTTCGATTCCTAAGGGTGGGAAAATTCTTGATTGTGGGATGGGTCCTATGGCAAGATATGCTATCGAATTTTCCAAAAAGGGTTACAATGTAACTGGTGTAGATATTTCCCCCACAACAATCAAACTTGCAAAGAAATGGGCACAAAAAGCAGGGGAAACTATTAAATTTGAAGAGGCCAACTTGGTTGATCTCTCACCTATAAAAGATAAATTTGATTTTGTTTTTTGCATAGAAACGTTCGGGCATATTCCGGCGTACCTTTCTGTTGAAGCTCTGAAACAATTTAACAGAAAATTGAAGAAAAATGGTCATTGCTATGTCCAATTCTGGCTTGAACAAGAAATATCCTTAAAGAACTTATTTTATGGATTATTATATTCAATTGCATTTAAGATTAAAAAAAAATTCACTAAAGTTTTTAGCGTTAATGTCTCTCGCTATACGCCTGAAGAGGTCGAAGAAATGTGCAACCTTGCAGGATTCAGGATTGTCAAGAAGAGGCAGAGCGATTACCTTCTTCAGAAAGTTAAAGATATTTAATCAGTTTCTCATAATAATATCAATCCTACAATATGTCCGAATCTACTTATTTTATGTAGAGCATACTGCCTAAATTGTTAGTTTTATATTAATTATTCTTTCTCCAAAAAATAAGGCCCGCTAAATATAATACCCTACTCAGAATTGTCGCTATAACGGCTCCGAAAACCCCACCCATCTCTCCATAATTTGCCAAACCATAAGTAATACCTATAAAATTAAAACCCACATTTAATATGGTCGATACTATTAGTAATGATGCAACCACTCCAGTCCTCTTTTGTGAAATTAAGTATGTGTCATACAGTGCCGCTATCGGTAAAACAATAAGTAAAATACTTAATGCTTGTAGAATTGGGCCCGCTAACAGATATTCTTTTCCGTATATTAGTAATATGACTAGGTGAGAAATAAAATAGGTAAAAATACCCGCCATTACAGATATTATTATTGTAAAGATTTGTGTCTTCATAAAAATGTTTTCTAAAGCCTTCCCTTTCAATCTAGATAAAATAGGTATTAACGCGACTGATGTAAAGCCAATAATTGCCGAAGCTGAGCTTATGAGTGCGAATGCCGCTCCATAATATGCAATAAAACTGCTGCTGACATAATGGCCCAACATTAGCGTGTCTATATATCCGAAGAAGACTCCGGAAAGTGCCATTGCCGAAAGTGGAAAAATAAATTTCTTTAGCTCTCCCACCTCTTCTTTTTTTAAATTCTCTGGACGGGCTTTTAAAAATTTCAATCTTCTTTTAGATGAAACTGAAAGGAATATAGTTGCAAATAAGTAACAGAGTGTTGCCGCCAATAAAATAGATCTTGTCTCTTCCACTAACATCCCAGAAGAAGAAATAAAAAT
>CAZMXO010000209.1:0-1604 GCA_964570265.1 uncultured bacterium | reverse complement strand
TCCGATAACAGCTAAACTCGTTGCTAATTTAATTACAACAGCTGGTGTTGACAGAGTTCTGGTAATAGATCTGCATGCAGGACAAATACAAGGCTTTTTTGATATTCCTGTGGATAATTTATTTGCTGTACCATCTGTTTTAGTTAAATATTTTTTGACAAAAAAAATTGAGGATGTTACTATCGTCTCTCCCGACTCTGGAGGAGTTGAAAGAGCAAGGGCAATAGCAAAGAGAATGGACGCAACTCTTGCTATTATTGATAAAAGAAGACCTGAGGTAAATGTGGCTGAAGTGATGAATGTGATTGGAGATGTAAAAGGGAGAAATGTGGTAATTGTGGACGATATGATTGACACAGGCGGCAGTATAATCAAGGCAGCAGAAGCGCTTCGTAATAAAGGAGCTAAAAAAATATTTGTAGCATGTACGCATCCCGTATTTTCCGCAGACGCCGTTGATCGCCTTGATAAGTCTGTTATTGACGAGATAGTTGTTACGAATACCATTTCAATAGATAATAAGAAAAAGTCAAAAAAAATCAGAGTCCTTTCAATAGCAGAACTGCTTTCAAATGCAATATATAGTATTCATAACAATACTTCTGTAAGTTCGTTATTTGTTTAATAGGAGATAATAATGCAAAAAATCCAGTTGCAAGCCAATGTTAGAAAGGAAATAAACAAAGGAGCTACAAAAGCCCTTAGGAAACAGAAATACATACCTGCTGTTTTATATGGTCATGGTATAAAGACTTTGAATCTTGCAATTGAACAGAAAAAGTTTGAACAAGCTATAAAAGAAATGCATGGTGAGAATGTCCTTATATCTTTATCAATGGATAATAATGGTTCCTTAAAAAAAGAAACTGTAATGGTCAGAGGTCTTCAGTATCATCCGGTAAATGATGAATTGCTTAATATAGACTTCTACAAGATACTGCTTCATGAGAAAATTACCACAAGGATTAAGATAATTCTTACAGGTCAGTCTGTAGGAGTTAAAGAAGGTGGGGTGCTGGATCACTCCGTGAGAGATATGGAAGTTAGCTGCTTGCCTGATAAAATCCCAGGTCACTTTGAAGTAGATGTTACTCAATTAGAAATAGGTTCATCTATTCATGTGAGAGACTTGAAGATTTCGGAGGATGTAGAAGTTTTAGCAGACCCTGATCAGGCAATTGTTTCAATTGTTCCTCCAACTATCATAAAGGAAGATGAAGTTTCTGAGGAAGAAGAGCCTGAACTTATTGAAGAAAAGAAGGAAGATGGTGAGGCTGAGGCATCAGATGAGGGGCAGAAAGAGGAAGGAGAGAAAAATTCGGATGGGCAAAAGTAAATGAAGATAATTGTTGGATTGGGTAATCCTGGTATCAAGTTCGAAAAAAACAGGCACAATGCGGGATTTATGGCTATTGACAGAGTAGCAAAAGAAACGGGGATAAATATAAAAACCAAAAAATTTGATTCTATAGTTGGGCGTGGTCTTATAGAAAAAGATGAAGTGCTTCTTGTGAAACCGCAAACTTTTGTCAACTTAAGCGGACAGGCTGTTTCAAAGCTTATTAACTTTTATAAAGCGGATTTAGAAGATCTGGTTGTTATTC
>CAZMXO010000208.1:0-1638 GCA_964570265.1 uncultured bacterium | reverse complement strand
CTGTTGAGCCAATATTTGAGACTAATAAAATAGCGTTAACAATTGATGGGCAGATCAAGTTTGAATTACTGCCTTCAGATAAACTAATTATAAAAAAAGCTCCATATAGTCTAAAGTTGATTTCGTTACCTGAAAACGATTTTTTTACAATACTCAGGAAGAAGCTCAAATGGAGTGGACATTCAATAAATCCCGAAAGCATTCGGAATAAGTAGGAGGTACTCAGTTATGCCCAAGGTGATTATAGACAGGGAGATATGCAAAGGATGCGGGCTTTGTATATCAGTATGTCCCAGAAAAGTATTAAGCATATCAAAAACACAAAATTTAAAGGGATTTTTTCCTGCAGAGGTTACCTATCCGGAGAAGTGCACATCCTGCACTTTTTGTGGGTTAGTTTGTCCTGATATAGCGATTCAAATATACAAGTGAGATTTTTCTATATACTCTCCCAGATTATTCTGCTCGTATTTATCTTTACGGCGATTTTAGGACTTGGTAAAAAGATATTAAAACTTTTTAGATTAAGAACTGCGTCGCTTCTCGAAGAAATAGCCATATCATTTGGACTGGGATTGGGAACGCTATCTATTCTGGTACTGCTTCTTGGTTTTGCCGGAGGATTAAGTAGATGCTATCTATACACATTGTTATTAATCATATTCATAATTTCAATCAAAGAGATAAAATGCTTTTTTGCCGGATTTAAGTCCGGATTTTTCGAAGAACTTTCAAAGTTCACCGATATATCCGCATTTAACAAGTTCTTGATAGTATTAACAGGGCTGACAATGTTTCTTGCCTTTACGGGGGCATTGGCTCCTCCTTTAAATTATGACACCCTTTCGTATCATCTTGCTTTTCCAAAGCTCTATGCGAGAGCTAGTAAAATATTTTTCATACCTCACAATATGTATTCAAACCTTCCTTTCGGGATAGAGATGCTCTATACCCTTACTCTAATAATAAAAGATGAGATTTTGGCAAAACTAATACATTTTTCTATAGGTATCTTATGTGTTTTGACAATCTTTGTCATTGGAAGAAAACACTTTGGCAGAAATATCGGTCTTTTAGCAGCCGCAATATTTTATAATATACCTGCGATGTGTTTGTCATCAACATATGCTTTTAATGATCTTGGATTGGTTTTTTATGGTTTGCTAACACTTTTTTGTATTCTTAACTGGTCTTCTAAAAATGAGATTGTATGGTTAATGCTTGCCGGTGTATTTTGTGGATTTGGGATCGGCACTAAATATACAGGTGCGTTATATTTTATTCTGCCAGCTATTATTTTTATTATAGCTTTTGTACTTCAAAAAAAAGAGAAAGTTCTCAAGAATGCATGTGGAAGTGTGTTCTGGTTCCTATTCTTTACAGTTCTAACTTTTTCACCATGGCTTATAAAGAATCTTATATACACTCATAACCCGATATATCCGTTGTTTTATAACATCTTTGGCGGCATTGACTGGAACGGAGAACTTGTTCAAAGGTTTGCCAGATTTCACATATCAAAGGATATGAATGTATTAAATATTATAAAACTATTATGGGAAATCCCTCGAGATAAGCAGGGAAGTATAGTTTTATTAATATTGCCATTATTGTTTTTCACTAAACTTAACAGGAATA
>CAZMXO010000207.1:0-1644 GCA_964570265.1 uncultured bacterium | reverse complement strand
AACCACGCTCTAATATGTGCTAAAAAGAATTATAGTGTCAGATATGTTTGCTTTTGAGCAAAACTAATTCTATAATAGTCTCATAAATTTTATTCAAATCAATGCAAAGGACGAGATCGCTTTCTTTCGGTTCGCAATGACAGAGAGGGCATTTTCAGATGAAAAGAATAGGATCCAATATGAATAATGAAAAGAAACAAACAATTATCGGTAATGCATTACCAAATATTCCATGGGAAGAAAAGCCAAAAGGATGTCTGGATGTGGTATGGCGTTCAAAAAAGAATCCTATTATTCCACGGGATCTCATACCATCTTCAAATAGTATCTTTAATAGCGCGGTAGTTCCTTTTGACAGTGGGTATACCGGGGTGTTTCGATGTGACTCTAAAATCCGCCTGGCAGAACTTCATGTTGGTAAGAGCAGTGACGGAATTCACTGGAATATTAATCCTGACCGCATTGCTTTTATTAGTAACGACTCTGAGATTGCGACATTAGGATACGGTTATGACCCTCGTGTTTGCTGGATTGATGACAGATACTATGTAACCTGGTGTAATAATTATCACGGACCGACAATTGGAGTTGCGTATACCTATGATTTTAAAAAATTCCATCAAATTGAGAATGCTTTTCTCCCATACAATAGGAATGGCGTTTTATTTCCGAAAAAAATTAATGGCAAATTTGCTATGCTCAGCCGTCCCAGTGATAGAGAGCATACCCCCTTTGGAGACATCTTTTACAGTGAAAGTCCTGATATGTGCTTCTGGGGCAGGCATCGCCATGTGATGGAAACAACCTGGGGATGGCAGGAAACAAAGATTGGCGCAGGGCCAATACCAATAGAAACGACCGAAGGTTGGCTGCTGATTTATCATGGAGTTTTAAATTCATGTAATGGATTTTTATATAGTGCTGGTGCCGCTTTGCTTGATGTAAAGAAACCGTGGAAAGTTCTATCTAGAACCGCTCCATATATTATTTCCCCGCAGAAAGAGTATGAGTGCGTTGGTGATGTACCAAATGTTGTATTTCCATGTGCTACAGTATTCGATGCGCCAACAGGCCGTATTGCTATTTATTATGGTGGCGCTGATACAGTAGTGTGTTTAGCCTATGCGCAGGTAGATGAACTTATTAATTTTATAAAATTAAATTCAAATATTTCAAAAGTTAAATAGTAAAATGGATATAACAGTTGTCAGCCAAAAGCTGCCAGCTAACAGTAAAAGCGGAGCTTTTCTATGAGACTTCAAGTAAATCCAACGCGAATGGAGGTATTAAATCTTAGGCGAAGACTTGCGCTTGCAAGACGCGGACACAAGCTGCTTAAAGATAAGCAGGATGAACTTATGCGCAGATTCATGATATTTTTAGAGCAGAACAAAGGACTTCGCAAAAAAGTTGACGAGGAACTTAAAAAAATCTTTAATCTGTATTTGGGAGTATGTTCCCGGACAAATAAAGAATCATTATACTCTGCAATAAAATACCCTCAAGAGGTACCAGAATTTCTTTCATCAAAACTAACAGTTCTCAATATAAAAGCGCCACACATTGAAATAAGCAAACCAGGGAATCCATTTTCCTATGGATTTAAAGATTCCTCTCCAGATCTGGACATTGTATTAAACATGC
>CAZMXO010000206.1:0-1666 GCA_964570265.1 uncultured bacterium | reverse complement strand
GAAAGCTGAGCATGGCTTGGAGTGTTTGCATGTGGCCTGATCGTAGCCCAAATTGCGCGTGTGAGTCTCGGAGAGCCCTGAAGATGGCCCAGATGTCAGTTTCAGGAGTCGATGTTGCTTCGCCTGAGGCTGAGTTGGCCCCATTGCGTTTGGTAGACAGTTTTGTGAATGTCATGGTTATCTGGACGAGGGCCGTTTTGCCCATAACTTCCCCGTCTCTTCCCGCAAGCGTGCGCGTGAAAAGGCAATAAACAGATGTCCACCGAATCGGTGACTCTTGACCGCTGTGTTGGAGATTGCTAGATCATAGGTGCAAAACTGATGATGAGGGCTCCTTGGATTCAAGCTTGAAGCGCGACAGTTGATTTGATGGCCGCGAGTTCTTCGGCCATGGCTTCGGCGGGTGTATTCCATCCCAGTGTCTTGCGGGGACGGTCGTTCAACAGGCGTGCTACGTCGTTCAGTGTGGTCTGGCTGAGATCACTGAGGTCTGTGCCTTTCGGGAAGAACTGGCGCAGCAGTCCGTTGGTGTTCTCGTTCGAGCCGCGTTGCCAGGGGGCATGCGGATCGCAGAACCAGATGTCGATCTTCAGGCGCCGGGACAGGTCGGGGTGGCAGGCCATTTCCGATCCGCGATCGTAGGTCATCGACCGGCGCAGCGCCATGGGCAGACGTTTCATCTGCCGGGTGAAGCCTTCGAGGGCGGCGCTGGCGGTGCAGCCGCGCATCTTGCTGAGAATGACGAAGCGGGTCTTGCGCTCCACAACCGTGCCCACTGCCGAGCGGTTGAAGGCACCCTTGATCAGGTCTCCTTCCCAGTGTCCGGGAACCAAGCGCGACTCGATATCCTCGGGGCGATGGATAATCCGCAGAGTTTCCGGCACCATAGCCGATCCAGCCAGCGTGGTGCGCCTACGTCCGCGCGCCGGTTTGGCCTGCCGCAAGGCCTCGATCATCAGCGTCTTCAGCCCGCCCCGTGGCTGCGCGTAGATCGCGGCATAGATCGTCTCGTGGCTGACGCGCTGACTGGGATCGCCGGGATGCATGCGCCGCAGTCTGGCCGCGATCTGCTCTGGCGACCAGCACCAATGGATCAGACGGTTGCGCACCCAGTCGTAGAACGGAGCCTCGGGGACCAGTTTCCGCCGCCGACCGGAGCGTCGCCGTGCCGCATCACGAGCCTGCCGTGCCACCAGTGGATCATACCCGCCAGGCGCGGCACCCCGCACCAGTTCAAGCCCGATGGTCGCATGATGCCTCCCAAGAAGTCGGCCGATCTGACGCAGGCTCGATCCCCGCCGATGTTCCGCAAGGATCACGCCACGTTCCTCGGCGTCCAGGTGCTTGTATCGTCTCTCCATCGCAACATCCTATGCCCTCTGGGCTGTCGGTGTCGCATTTCAAACTTGAGGCTAAGACCCCCCGTCTTCCAGACGATATCGCTTCAGCGGGGAGTGGGCAAAAGTTGGTGGTTGGTGTGTTATGTTGCGGTTTTTGCTACCAGGCGAGGCCCATCATGGAAATTCGGATTTTTGTTGAGACGGTGTTTGAAAACGGTGACGTGCTGACACATGATGTGGGGCAGATCTGTCGCACGCTTGACGATGCTGAACCCGAGAGTCTTTGATTGTGCCTTGATGAGGCCAAAGGTTTGCTGAAGCGGCTG
>CAZMXO010000205.1:0-1677 GCA_964570265.1 uncultured bacterium | reverse complement strand
CATTTAAGAATGCAAAGATCAAACTTATGGCTGGAGATGTAAGTAAGATTCAACCCGGGCATAAAAATAGGTTAAGAACCTTTGCCAAATCCGCCGAAATGCTGGGTAGTGGTATGCGTCCTCCTGTATCTGAGAAAGCATTTGATGAATATCATCTCTATACGTTACATCGCTCCACAACTCTTCGCGACAGAGAAACAAAACAAGTTGAATTTATGCGCGCTTCTAAAGTCAAATCACAGAGTTTGTATGTCTACGATGGGGCAAAGATTAATTATCAACGTGGATGGTCAGCAGATAGCATCCGTCAGGATCGCAATTACGGTACACAATGCAACCCAAAGGTATGGGTAATGCGGGAGTTCCAGAATTCAGAAGAAAATCATTTAGGCATTCCTCTGCCGCGAGGCCGTATGCGATTCTATCGCCGCGGCGATGACAGACAGCTGGAATTTACAGGAGAGAACACTATTGACCACACACCGAAAGACGAAACTGTTCGTGTGTATACCGGAAATGCGTTTGATATTGTTGGTGAGAGAAAACGCACCTACTACAAGATTGACACAAGAGGTCGCTGGCTGGATGAAGCATTTGAAATCAAACTTCGTAATCATAAAAAAGAGAAGATGGAAATCAGGGTCGTTGAGCACCTGTATCGCTGGATTAACTGGAATATAGTAGAAAAGTCAAATGTCTATCTTAAGACTGATAGTCAGACTATTGAATTCCGGGTTCAGCTGAAATCGGATGAGGAGAAGGTTATTACATATAAAGTTCACTATGCTTGGTAAAAAGTTTTACTTCAAAATAAACTTAACAAACTATAAAGGAGGAAAAGGAAGATGCAGAAAGCGGACATTGGATTGATCGGACTTGCTGTGATGGGGGAGAACCTGGTTCTTAACATGGAAAGCAAGGGATTTACTGTAGCGGTTTTTAACAGGACTGTTGAAAAGGTTGATAGGTTTATAAACGGCGGAGCAAAAGGCAAGAATATTATTGGTACTCACTCAGTGGAAGAATTTGTTAACTCTCTGAATTCTCCGCGCAAGATTATGCTTATGGTTAAAGCCGGTCAGGCTGTAGACGATTTTATAGAAAAAATAATACCTTATCTGGAAAAGGGAGATATTATTATTGATGGAGGCAATTCTCATTTTCCGGACACAATACGCAGGACAAAGTATTTGGAATCTAAAGAACTTCTTTTTATAGGAACAGGTGTTTCAGGTGGTGAAGAAGGTGCTCTAAAAGGTCCCAGTATTATGCCTGGAGGTTCTCCTGAGGCGTGGAAACATGTTAAGCCTATATTACAGAAGATTTGCGCAATAACAAATGGTGAACCATGCTGTCAGTGGATAGGTTCGGACGGCGCAGGACATTTTGTAAAGATGGTGCATAACGGCATAGAATACGGAGATATGCAGCTTATATGTGAATCGTATTTTCTAATGAAAAAAGCATTGGGAATAGAGGCTCCTGAACAGCATAAGATATTTGCAGAATGGAACAAAGGAGAACTTGACAGTTATCTAATAGAAATAACACGGGATATTCTTTCAAAAACTGATTCTGATACAGGGAAGCCGCTTGTTGAGGTAATACTTGATACAGCAGGGCAAAAGGGAACAGGTAAATGGACTTCTCAGGCTGCTCTGGATCTTGGCACTCCGG
>CAZMXO010000204.1:0-1680 GCA_964570265.1 uncultured bacterium | reverse complement strand
AAAAAGACAATATATACTGTGCTTTCTAAACCAGTTCGTAAATATGAGCTTATTTTAGGAAAGCTATTTGGCGCAATCTTTACCCTGCTTATTAATCTCTGTTTTATGACGGCTGTGTTTTTAGGGGTGCTTTATCTAAAGGAACATGTGGTGAATTTTGAGGTATTCAAAGCTATGTTTCTAATTTTTATTAGTTTATCCATACTTAGTTCTATTGCTATTATGTTTTCAACATTTTCTACCATGTGGATAAGTATAACTTTAACACTATTTATCTACATTGTAGGAAATATATTTGAGTATCTTAGACATCTGGCCTCAAAAGGCAGTGCTATATTGAAATTTGTACTTGATGGAGCCTATTACCTTTTACCCAATTTTGCTAATTTTAATGTAAATCGTGATATTGTTCATGGCACAGCAGTATCAGGCCTACACATACTTAAAGTTACTGTTTATGGGCTAAACTATATAATAATATTTACGCTTCTTGCCATATTATTTTTTAGAAAGAGAGAAGTATGAAATTTAGACCTCAAAAGATACATTTCATATTTCTTCTTCTTATTTTGATATTACTAATTGTAATCATTCCGTTGCAGAAGAGCATAGATAAGGATTTGGATGAGCTGCATCCAGAACGAAAACTAGTTACTGCTCCAGCAGGGGAATTTTTAGGAACAATTTTATTCGGTTTCAAGGATATTGTTGTAGATTTAATGTGGCTTAGAATAGATTACTACTGGGATCACCAGCAACAAGAGAAAATGTTTCCTCTTTTCAGAACAATTACATGGCTTGACCCGCATTTTCTTGATGCATGGATCTTGTGGGCATGGCATATCGGATATAACCTCAGCGCAGCTGTAAAGGATCCTGAAATAAAAGAAAAATGTTATTGGGCAGACATCAATATATTAAAAGAAGGCATAGAATTCAATCAGGATAAGTATGACCTATTCTTTGAGTGCGGGTGGGTTTATTACCATAAGTTAAAATTGTTTACAGAAGCCGCTAAATACTTTACATTGGCTGGGCAGCGTAAAGACCACCCAATATATGTTCCTCACATTCTTGCGCATAGCTATGCAAAGCAGCATAACTGGCAAAAGTCTTTAGAAATATGGAAATCTGTTAAGGGGGAAAAAGATGTAAATGTATCGGAAGCTGAAGTTGCTGAAAGACACATAAAAAAAATGGAAAAATATATTGAAATGGAACAAAGGGGCGAAACAGTTAAGGATGAGATGTATCCATGAGAAAGTTAGATAGAACAGATTTTTTGATTATTATAGTTGTTGTTTTTTTATTGGGTGTAATGGCAGTGCCTAGTTATATTAATGATCAGTCAGCTCATAAGAAGAAGATATGTTTAACCCATATGAGAAAAATCGTACGGGCAAAGGAGAAATGGGCAGCTAACAATAAGAGAGAGAATGGAGCTAATTGTACTATGGAAGATTTAGTTCCAGAATGTCTTCCTGAAGAATTGAAATGTCCATCCGGCACTAAAGCGTATATTATTAATCCTATAGGTAAGAATCCTGTTTGCCCGAATCAACTGGAGGACAAAGTAAAAGGGCATACCTTGCCTGTATATAAAAAGCCGTTTTAAGAATTAGTAATTGACCTAGTCTGCCTTGTATGATATTTTTACACTATTAAAAACAATATGGAGAA
>CAZMXO010000203.1:0-1683 GCA_964570265.1 uncultured bacterium | reverse complement strand
CCCAAGCCTTTTCATTATGTCCTATATCAACAGGTTTATCTTCTCCATAGGTTATCGTGTATAATCTTGACGGAGAGATACCCAATCCTGTTAGATATCTGCGTACGCTCAAGGCTCTCTGCTCGCCGAGTATGAGATTATACTTTCTGGAACCTCGTTCGTCGCAATGTCCTTCAATTTTCAGAAGAACATTTGTATGTTTTTTCATCCATGTAGCAACTTTTTCCAATGTGGATATAGCGTCTTTTTCCAGACGACAGCTATCATAATCAAAGAGGATGTCAGAAAATATTGCTTTGTTTTCTTCACTAGGTTCTACAAATGTTATATCATCAGCAGACCTTTCTAAAGGAATGTTTTCTCCCTTAATTGCAGCCATTTGAGATTGCTTTATATAATCTTTATTTTTTTTATTCGTTGTGAATTTTTTAAGTGTTGAGCATCCACCCAAACATAGTGAAAGCGATAAAAACGCAAACATAATTATCGAAAGAATCTTCATAATTGCTCCTTGTTTTTTTGTATGCTAGAATAATCTAACATCACACTAGAATTTAGCATATAGAACTAGTAGTGTCAATGTTTGTCACATGAAAAGAAAGGGAAATTTAGTGGATATAGATAAGATTAAAAATAAGCTGCAAAATTACAATCAGAAACATATTCTTAAATGGTGGGAACAGCTAAGTGATATTCAATGCAAAGAACTTATTCAGGATATTGATAGCATCGATTTTGAGCTCATGAAAAAATTGGTTAATCAGTATATGGATAAGAAGGCAATGCCTATACTATTTGATAGCATTAAAAGTCCTGAAATTATTAAGATTCCAAAAACCGAACAGGAGATACTGAATCAGAAAGAGGCAGAAAAGATAGGTGAACAGTGTATAAGAGATGGTAAAGTGGCCTGCTTTGTTGTTGCAGGAGGGCAGGGAACAAGGCTTGGGTTTGATGGGCCAAAAGGCGCGTATCCTATTGGTCCAATATCCGCCAACAGTATATTCCAGTTTCATGCAGAGAAGATACTTCAAGCACAGCAAAAATATAATGTCCGGCTCATGTGGTACATTATGACTAGCAAGCCGCTTCATAAGCAGACAATAAATTTTTTTGAGGACAATAAATATTTTGGTATGAATAAAGATCAAGTGCGATTTTTTTCTCAAAGAATGCTTCCTGCTATAGATAAAGACGGTAAATTTCTTATGAGCTCAAAGCATGAAATTTCTAAAAGCCCGGATGGACACGGAGGGGCTTTGTTTGCTCTCAGGGATAGTGGAGCGATTGATGAGATGATGAAAAAGGGTATTGAATACATAAGTTATTTTCAGATAGATAATCTTATTGTCAAGGTATTAGACCCCGTTTTTATTGGTAACCATCTAAAAGCAGGCGCTCAGATGTCAAATAAGATAACGTCTAAAATTACTCCTTCAGAGAAAGTTGGAGCAGTTGTAATAATGGATAAGAAATATTCGGTTATTGAATACAGCGATTTACCTGAAGAGCATATGTGCGATAAGGATAAAGACGGCTCTTTGAAATTTAATGCAGGAAGCATAGCAATTCATATATTAAATACAAGGTTTGTAAAGACTCTTACTGAAAAAGGGGTAAAGCTTCCATATCATATAGCAGAGAAGAACATATCTTATATAAATAATAGCGGAGAGCATGTCA
>CAZMXO010000202.1:0-1683 GCA_964570265.1 uncultured bacterium | reverse complement strand
TAACAGGTTATATTACAGAGGGGCAAATTATACTGAGTAGAAATCTTCACAAAAAAGGAACCTCCCCTCCAATTGACGTTCTTCCATCACTTTCAAGGTTGAAGGACAAGGGGATTGGCAAGGGAAAAACACGAGAAGACCATGCTGATGTTTTTAACCAGCTTTTTGCTGCTTATGCAAGCGGCAAAGAAGCGCAGGAACTTGCAATCATTCTTGGAGAGGCTGCTTTGAGCGACATAGATAAAATATACTTCAAGTTTTCAGATGAGTTTGAGAAACGCTATGTTGGTCAGGGATACGATGAGAATAGAACTATTGAGCAAACTCTGGATTTAGGATGGAAACTCCTCTCAATGTTGCCAAAATCAGAATTGAAGAGAATAAGACCTGAATACATAGAGAAATATCTCAAAAGCGAATAATCACATTTGAAAATTTACACTTTTTTGCGTTTTGCCAACAACCTATTCACGGCATTGACATAAGCTTTAACGCTTGCTTCAATAATATCCGTGCTGGCTCCCATTCCCATTACTGTTTTATTACCAACCGCAATCTTTACATGGACTTCACCCAATGCATCCTTCCCTCCTGTGACAGCCTGAAGAGAATAGTCAACTAGTTTTGCTTTGAGCTTTGTAATCTTATCAATAGCTTTATACGCCGCATCTACAGGCCCGTCTCCGCAAGCCGCCTCCTGAAAAACTTGTTTCCCCTTTTTCAAGCTCACAGTAGCAGTCGGTATAGTTTTGTTTCCGCTTACAGTATTAAAGTATTCAAGAATGTAGGTTTCTGAAGTTACAGTTATTTCATCCTCAACTATCACCTCAAGATCTTCATCAAAAATTTCTTTCTTTTTATCTGCAAGTTCTACGAATTTCTCATAAGCTTTATCAAATTGGCTGTCCTTTAGTTCAATACCAAGCGCCTTAATCCGCGCTTTAAAACCGTGCCTTCCTGAATGTCTTCCCAGCACGATTCTTGACTTTTCAAAGCCAACGGACTCAGGTGTAATAATCTCATATGTGGTTCTCTCCTTTAATACACCATCCTGATGAATGCCGGACTCATGAGCAAATGCATTACTTCCTACTATTGCCTTATTTGGCTGTACTGAAATCCCGCTTACGATGCTTATAAGTTTACTTGTTTTATAAATTTCCTTAGTATTAATTCCTGTAGAAAAAGGGTAAAGATCCTGTCTTGTCTTTAGTATCATAACGACCTCTTCAAGAGAGGTATTTCCTGCTCTTTCTCCAATGCCGTTAACAGTACATTCCACCTGACGAGCACCGTTTACTATAGCGGCTAAAGAATTCGCAGACCCTAAACCAAGATCATTATGACAATGTACGCTTATTGTGGTTTTATTAATATTTCTTACCTTGCACATAATATCTTTTATCAACCCGCCATACTCATCAGGAGCCGTATATCCAACGGTATCCGGAATATTTACAACATTTGCTCCTGCATCCACAACAGCCTCAATAATTTCAAAGAGAAAATCTCTATTAGTTCTGGAAGCGTCCTCTGCTGAAAATTCCACGTCTTCAACGAATTCCTTTGCATACTTAACTGCATTCACAGCCATCTTCAGAGCCTGGCTTTTGGTTTTCTCAAGTTTTTTCTCAAGATGAATATCAGATGTTGCCAGAAAAGTATGCACTCTGGATTTTTTTG
>CAZMXO010000201.1:0-1697 GCA_964570265.1 uncultured bacterium | reverse complement strand
ATATTATCTGGGTTGTAGGTTTTAGGATTAGTGATAAATTTAAGGTTACAGAAAAAACAAAACAAGTTTTAAAAGTGAGATTTCCAAGAATAAAGAGTGAAAGGAAGAGAAGCTATGAATTACTATGAAGATCTATTGGTTGAAATTAAGAAAATACCAGTAATCGATACACACGAACATCTGCCAAATGAAAAAGAAAGAATTTCTGGAGAAGTTGATGTTACAACTCTTTTCAGTCATTACTGCAGAAGCGATTTTGTTTCTGCTGGATTAAGTGAGAATGAATACAATGAAATGATCAATACAAAAGGCAATCTTAAGGAGAGAATGAAAGTCTTCTTTAGGGTCTGGGAGGATGTTAAAACAACAGCCTATTGTCGAAATGCAGTACGGACACTCAAAGATATTTATGGATTTAAGGGTGTAACTAAAAAGAATTATAGGGAAATAAGCGAGATAATTCGCAAAAAAAACAAAAAAGGATTATACCGTTTTATTTTGCACGAAAAATGCAATATAAAAACATCTATTAATCATGTCTATCATTTTAATATAGATAAAGAATTCTTTCTTCCTGTAATCCGCGCGGAGAAATATTCACAGTTATCTTCAAGAGAAAAAATTTCCCTTATTGAGAAAGAAAATAAAGTAACTATCAGAACATTTGATAGGTATCTAGAGCTATTGGAGAAGATTATTTTAGATTCTAAAAGGAAGGGCTCAGTTGGTATAAAGTTTGGTTCTGCCTATAGTCGAAATTTGAATTTCATAGAAAGGAATAAAGATACAGCAGAATCCATCTTTAATAAGGTTAACAACAAAAAAGGAAGCGATTCTTTGTTGAGCTATAATGAGATGATTATTTTAGATGATTTTCTTACTCATGAAATTCTAAAATATGCAGAAAAAGAAAGTCTTGTTGCAATATTTCACACAGGAATATTAGCCGGCAATAAGCGCAATCTAGCCCAGACAAACCCGATGCCGCTTATCTCACTGTTTAAAAAATATCAAAATTTAAAATTTGATATTTTCCATGCTGGTATTCCGTGGATTACTGAAGTAGCGATTTTATCAAAACATTTTCCCAACGTCTTTATTGACCTGTGCTGGTCACATATTATTTCTCCAGAATTGTCGGTAAGAGCGATTAGAGAATACGTGGATTTAGTACCGCGAAATAAGATACTTGGATTTGGCGGGGACCTTAGGGTTATTGAAAAAGTGTATGGGCATCTTTGTATTGCACAGGAGAATTTTGCAAGAGCTTTTGATGAATTGATAAACGTTGGAAGAATTAGTTTTGATGAGGCAGTGATAACAATACGAAAGTATCTTTATGATAATCCGAAGAAGTTGTATGGAATAAATTGATTTTTGCAAAGGAGAATACAATCATGACCTCAAAGAAAGACTTGAAGCAGTACTTCTTTCAGAAAACATGCCCTCTGAGTTTGGCAGAGGATAGGGGAATGACAGGCGAGAGTACTTCGGGATTTAATTCAGTAATTTATCAACGTAATTTATCAAATCTTTTACACCTTCTCCGGTCAACGCAGAAATAGCAAATATATTTTTTGAATTCAACTTCTTTTTAAAATCTTTAAGATTATTTTTTGCAGTAATTATATCCATCTTATTTGCAACTATTACTTGGTCTCTGTCACCTAAATTATATAAAAATAATTCCTCATTAA
>CAZMXO010000200.1:0-1697 GCA_964570265.1 uncultured bacterium | reverse complement strand
GTGGAACAACGGGTCTTATTTTTGGAGCTAATTTGCTTTGCGTGTATCCATTGATGACTTTTGGCACAGAAGAGCAAAAGAAGAAATATCTGCCATCTCTGGCAAAGAACGAACTCGCAGCATTTGCGCTTACTGAGCCGGAAGCAGGTTCTGACGCTGGAAACGTCAAGACAACGGCCAAGCTTGAGGGAGATAATTATATAATAAACGGCAGAAAGATCTTTAATACAAATGGAGGAGAAGCAAGTACATATATTATTGTTGCAGCCACACATCCAAATCAGGGTCCTCGCGGACTAAGTGCGTTCATAGTTGAGGAAGGAACCCCAGGCTTTACAATAGGACAAAAGTTTAACAAGATGGGGTTCAGTGCGCTTCCTAATGTAGAACTTGTTTTCGATGATTGTAAGGTACCTAAAGAAAACTTGTTATTAAAAGAGAGACGTGGTTTTCGGGTTGCAATGGAAACATTTGATGCAGGCAGAATCGGAGTTGGCATAGGCGCGCTTGGTATTGCTGAGGCAGCGTATGAAGCTGCGCTCAAATATGCAAAAGAAAGAGTGCAATTTGGAAAACCAATAGCATCTTTTCAGGCAATTCAACATATGTTGGCTGATATGGCAACAGAGATTGAAGCGGTAAAATTAATACTTTATAAATCAGCATGGCTTAAGGACCAGAACCAGCCTTTTGAGAAATATGCTTCAATGGGAAAACTAAAGGCTTCGGAAGTTGCTATGCACGTATCTATAAAAGCTGTGCAGATTTTTGGCGGATACGGATATATGAAGGAATATCCTGTACAGAGGTATATGAGAGAAGCTAAACTGTTTGAAATAATAGAAGGTACCTCGGAAATCCAGCGCAGTGTTATTGCGAACTTTTTATTAAAAGGGCGTTAAATCATGGAAATCATTGTCTGTATAAAACAAGTTCCTGATACTGAAGAAATTAACAGTGTTAAAATAAATTCTCAGACAAATACAATGATCAGAGAGGGAATAAAAAACATTATAAATCCCTTTGATGAGAATGCAATTGAGGAAGCTATAAGATTAAGGGATAAATATGAAGGGAAGGTCACTGTTATCAGCATGGGGCCTCCACAAGTAGAATCTGCGCTTAGGTCTGCTCTGGCAATGGGTGCAGACGAAGCAATACTTATTTGCGATAGGGCGTTTGCCGGTTCAGATACGCTTGCTACATCCTACACATTAGCGCAAGCTATCAAAAAAATAGGTAGGTTTGACATTGTGTTGTTCGGCAAACAGGCTATAGACGGAGATACTGCTCAAGTTGGTCCTGGTGTTGCAGAGCAGCTTGGCATAGCGCAAATAACATATATTCGGAAAATAGAGATTAAAGGCAATATATTAATAGCTGAGAGAGCATTAGAGAATTCTTTTGAGGTTGTGGAGGTAAAGCTTCCATGCGCAGTGACAGTTACAAAAGAGCTTAACGAACCTCGTTATGCTTCAATGAAGGGTCTCCTTATGGCAAGGAAAAAGCAGATTCATGTTTGGAGTGCCGGGGACTTGGATGTTGATAATGATAAAATAGGTCTGGATGGTTCTCCTACTCAGGTAGTTAAAATATTCACTCCGCAGACAGAGTATGAAGGCGAAATTCTTGATGGCGCGGTCTCAGAAGTTGTAGATAAACTTGTTTCAAAATTAACAGAACATAAGCTTTTCTAA
>CAZMXO010000199.1:0-1707 GCA_964570265.1 uncultured bacterium | reverse complement strand
AACTGTATAAATAAAAAAACAAGCAGGTCTATAAGCCGGATTCTGTAATAGTTGATCATCTATCTTGTACCGACATTGCTATCGGTCTCTAGCGGCCCACCCAAGGGTTAAATTGAGACGAGCAGCCTCTTCCCTCTTACTTAGCCTTTCTCCAGATGGGGTTTACCATGCACCTGATATCTCTATCAGACCGGTGTGCTCTTACCACACCATTTCAACTTTACCCCGCACCTAAAATTAGGTGCGGGGAAGTTTATTTTCTGTTGCGCTTTCCTCGGAATCGCTTCCATCCCGGGTTATGGGACATCTTGCTCTCTGGAGCCCGGACTTTCCTCCCCGACATACATCGAGGCGATCAACCGACCTGCTTGCTTGCTAATTTATCAGCTTCTTTATTATTGGCACGTTCTATGTGTGTAATATTGAATTTTTTAAATCCACCTTTTAGATGCTGAACCTGTTTATATAAGCGAAATAAGTTATTATCTCTGACTTTGTATATACCATTTATCTGATTCACAATAAGTTCACTATCTGAAAAAATAGCAATGTTTCTCACATTTACAATCAAGGCCTCCTGCATGGCAAAAATTACAGCCATATACTCAGCTACATTATTTGTTGTAACTCCTATGTTTTGAGAATATTCTTTTATTTTTTTATCTTCACAAAAAAACACAATACCAATTCCGGCTTTCCCTGGATTACCTTTAGATGCTCCGTCAACATATATAGTTAACTCCTCCATCTAATCGGTTTCCTTTACATACAGTATACGCGAACATCTTTCACATACAGTAATTCCCTTAACGGTCTTTGCATTATTTATTACCTGTGGAGGCAATTCCATATTACATCCTCCACACGTTCCGCCATTAATATTCACAATACCAATTCCGTTTTTCAAATTTCTAATTCTTTCATACCTAACTACAAGAGCATCATTTATAACAGCAACTAAATTCTTTCGTTCTTCTTTCCTTTTTTGCAGTTCCTGTTCAAGCTGATTTATTTTCTTCTTATTCTCTTGCTCTTCCCGTTCAAGTTTTTCATTCTCCAACTTAATCTCATCTGCCTTCTTTTCTATATTCTCGTGTGCTTCATCCGATTGTTCCATAAATAGAAGTATCTCTTCTTCTAATACAGAATTTTTCTCCTGTATCTCTCCGATTTCATGTTGCAGGGAAGTATATTCTTTATTTGTCTTAACAGAATACTGCTGTGTCTTATATTTATTTATTGACTCTATTCCACTGTCAAGTTCAACCTCTTTCAATTTTCTATTCTTTTGAATTTCTATAAGCTCTGACTCTAAAGCTGCCAACTCATCTTTCTTCGCCTTAAAACTCCTATAATGAATATCCATTTCCTTTGGTATTCTTTTTATCTCCGCATCTAAACTCTGTATTTGCACATCCATATCCTGGACTTGAATCAATAACTTAATATCATTCGCTAGTCCTGTCATTTATTTTCACCTTTCACTTTATTTTGTATATGCTTCTCTATGTCCGTTTCCTTCTTCCTATAACAGTCCTCACAATTATAAATCGCCCTTGCTTGTGTCCTATCATATCCTTTCTCAAGAATAATCCTCTTTACCTTGAGAACCTCCTTACCGCACGTATCACACTTCATATTTAACCTCCCATAAAGCTACGGTCATTTCACAGTGGGCGATACTGGGTTTGAACCAGTGACTTCTAC
>CAZMXO010000198.1:0-1708 GCA_964570265.1 uncultured bacterium | reverse complement strand
AGAACACTTTGCTGTTTTTTCTGAGATTTTCTACATTCTTATCACGCAGGATTACTCCGCCGCCTGTATCAATAATGTGATTGTCTATATTGGAAACCTGTTCTGCAATTTTAGATTCCAGATCCCTAAATTTATCCCATCCAAATTTCTCGACAATTTGAGGGATTGACGTTCCTGCTTTCTCTGTGATTTTCTCATCCATGTTAAACACAGGAAAGTTTAATTCTTTACTAAGTATTCTGGCAACAGCAGATTTACCAGTGCCTCTATAACCAATCAGAACAATGTTCATCACTCGGAAAATTCTACGTGCGGGTTGTTGCCATAGATTATATTAACGGGCCTGCCTTTGTGGAGAATTGACATTCTACCTGCTTCCATAACAAGTTCATTGATATAACTGTTTGCAGGTGTGGCAATTATGCCTTTTTTGTCTATGCTTTTAAGTATCTTTCTTTTTCTTTCCAGAGCATCTTGCTTCGACATTTGGGCAGTTTCATTATTGATGAAGTGCGCCGATTTTACAATCGCTTCAACTGAATCATATCCATAGCCGACTGGTTTCAGCCCTTCTCCCTCCCATGGAACAAGTTTAAAATAATCAGGACTTGCAAAATTATAAAATGTACCCCCTGGTCCCGGATTCTTAACAAAGGAGTGTGTAACACCTCTATTCTGGTCATTGTGCTTTATAAGAGCTCCTTTCTTTCCATCATCACAAAAGAGCGTAATCCCCTGGTCATTGCTTCCCGCACCATCGTCAGGATATCCAAGACCATCAACAACGTTGAGTATGCCCCCATTCTCAAATACCACTCTTCCACTTGTCCACATATATCCAATCTTTCCATTCGGGAATTTACCCTCTATTCCAATGACTGAAACATTTACAGGCTTCAGTCCTGTCATAAAATAAACCTGATCCACATAATGACATCCTACATATGTGAATGGGTCAGAGTTCTCTTTAACAAACCAGTTCTGAAAATTGGAATTTCTATAAAACCATGGTTCCACCATTCTGGCTTCACCAACTTTAAACTCGCCAAATCTTCCTGAAGCATAGTCCCCTTTTACAAGCAGAGCACGTCTGTCAAACCTCTTGTGATATTCTATTCCTATAAAAAGCCCTTTTTCATACGCAAGCTTTTCAATTTCACAGGACTGAGAGTATTTTAGAACAAGCGGTTTTACGCAAAGTATATGCTGAGAAGCAGCTAGAGCCTCCTTTATTACATCATAGTGAAACTGGTCTGGCACAGCTGCAACTACCACATTATAAGGCGGCATTTTTCTGATAACCTCCCTAAACTTATCGGGAAACATTTTTCCCGGAGGTTCTGATAAATCGGGACTGGCATTAAATCCACAATTCGCAAATGCCTTTTTAAATATTTCAGAATTTGCCAGAGCTTTCAGAGGAGCAGAATTTAATGCGCATATTGTAATATCACTGACTATGCCTAGCCGCTTTAAATGATAAATTGACGGCAACAGCTGATCATGAGTGATCATGCCTCCGCCAATAATTGCAACTTTAAGTTTATCATTTCTTGAAGTCATAATTTTTTCTCCTGAGTTCAATCTATCTCATTACTTTATCAAGTGTTTCTTTAATGCCAGCTTTTCCATATAAGCCATCATCTATCGCCTCTTTTGTTATACAAAGCGGCGGGCAAAATTTGATAGCACCATAACCCTTGCCTAC
>CAZMXO010000197.1:0-1737 GCA_964570265.1 uncultured bacterium | reverse complement strand
GTGGAGATAATAATTGGAATATACAGGTCTCAGAAAGAGAGGAGAGAAATAACTTTCCCCGTTTAAAAAATAGATTTTGTGCTTTCTATGTAATTCTCCAGATCTCAATATCTTTATTAGAAACCCGTTCTCCCTGTTCAAGTTTGATCACCTGATACTGCTTGTTTTTGAGCACATCAATAGACACAGAGGTCCCTGCTTTGTTACAGTATGTTGAGCATAATAAGGCTGCTATTCTAACGTCTTCATCATTTGCATTCCGCTCCAGAAGAACCACTGGACCTGGCACACTTTGAGGTTCAATATGTATCATCTTATCCCCAGCAAGCTTAAGCAATTTATTGTTTTCCTGCTCATTTCTTCCAATGATAACTTTTGTGCTCGATGGCAATCTAAAATGGCGGCCAATTTTTAATAACGCAATATCATCTAATGTAAAATCCGGCTTGAATTCCATTAGGTCTTTCATGCGTTTTGCGAAATTAGGCTCTGTAAGTAAACATCCGCCAGCCGGGGTTGAAAACTCCTGAATTCTATATTGCTTTGCCAGCATAAACTGATGTTTTCTTGACCTGCCTTGAATATCAAACAAACCATCTCTGCTTATCCATCCTTTTATTTCAGGAACAGTAGGAGAAAGCAGCTTTGCAGACAAAGGACGAAGGATCAGCCCCTTTAAACCCGAATCCCTATCCACAATATTCATAGCATCCCTGCGCTGGGACATTGGCCTTTCCCCAAGAACTTCTCCTGTAATTAGGAAAGAAGCCCCTATCTCTTTCATGTATTGCCCTGCTTTTATTAACATATGCATCCGGCAGTCTAAGCATGGATTTATATTCTTGCCATAACCATATTTAGGATATTTTATAACGTTTAGAAAATCCTGAGATGCCTTGTGAGAATGCAATGTTATTCCCAGTTCGTCAGCACTTTTTTCTGCATAAGAAGATGTTGCAACTTTTATTGATTCAGAAAAAACATGAACAACAGTAAATCCATATACCTCAATACCCTGTTCCATTACTATCTTTGCGCTCAGAGCGCTGTCAAGTCCGCCGGATATTAAAGCAACTGCTTTCATAAATCCTTTCACGTGTTATTACTCCACTCAACATGATAGCATATGAACCGAATATGCGTCAAAAACCGGATGTTTCTACTTGACTGAAGATAATCTGGTATGCTACATTATGACTCGCTTCAAGAATGTCCCCATCGTCTAGTGGCCTAGGACTGTAGGTTTTCGACCTACCAACGGGGGTTCGATTCCCCCTGGGGATGCTAAAGTCAAGATTTAGTAACGCAAAACATGCAAGTGTAAAAAATGTTAGATGCAAATGTACTGGTATTAAACAGATTGTGGCAGGCTGTAAATATATGTACGGCAAGAAGAGCTTTTTCTTTGCTCTATACAGGGCAGGCTCAGGTAATTGATGTTGAAGAGGGAAAATTTAGTACCTTTAATTTTGAAGATTGGAAAGATCTGTCAGCCGCTTTTGAAGAGCATGAGGAAGTTGCTCACACAATTTCCTTTTCAATAAAAATTCCTAAAATAATACTTTTATTACTTTACGATAAACTACCTCGCTCGTCTATAAAATTTAATAGAAAAAATATTTACCAAAGAGATAAAAACACATGTCAATATTGCGGAGATAATCCTGATATTACACACCTCAATATAGACCATGTAATCCCTAAAGTGCTTGGCGGAAAAAGCTTATGGACAAATGT
>CAZMXO010000196.1:0-1739 GCA_964570265.1 uncultured bacterium | reverse complement strand
GATAAGATTCCTCCTATTCTATTCAGTCTTAGGACGATATTTAAACACACACCCAGAGCTGCTCCGCCAGAAATACCCAGTGTATATGGCTCTACCAGAGGATTGCGAAACATACCCTGAAGAATTACCCCTGCAATGCTCAGAGCGCTCCCTACTGCAAGACCCAGAATAATGCGAGGCAAACGTATGTCAAAAAGGATGCTGTATTCGGTAGTTCCCCTACCTCCAAGAATTAAAGGTATGATTTTTTTAAAAGGTATACCAGCTGAGCCAACACTTAATGAAAAAGCGCCCACTACACTAAGAACTCCGCTCAAAAGAAATATCCAGCCAAGCCAGCTAATTAATTTTCTATTCATTATTCATCCTTTACGTGAATCAATCCAACTATTTCTTCCAATACCTCAACAAAACTAACCGGTGTAGGACTGCAAACTTTATAAGAATCAACAATATAAATTCTGTTATTTTTTGCTGCGTTTAGAGTCTTATATTTTCGCCAGATTTTCTTTTCCTCTTCTCCGACAATGCCCATAGTTACAATAATGATTACATCAGGATTTTGCTCAAGCACTTTTTCACGGCTGTAAAGACCTGTTTTTGCCCCAGAAGCAATATTTATCCCACCGGCAAACTTTATGAAGTCATTAACAAAAGAATCGTTCGTTACCGCAAATAAAGGTTTTGCTCCTACTTGAACAAAGACTTTAGGCTTAGGTAAATTTTTTCCTCTCCCAGTAATAGAATTCATCTTTTTTCTGGATTGACTGAGAATTCTCTCTGCCTCCTTTTCTTTGCCAACAATTCTTCCTAGTTCTAAGAACTGATCGCAAATTTGGGAGAAACTTCTTGCAGTAGAAAAAGTGATTACCCTTATTCCCAGATTTTTTAATTTTTCTACTTGCTCAGAATTAGTCAAGGAGCTAGCCAGTACTAGGTCCGGTCTAAGAATCATAACCTTTTCTAAATTTACTTTTGTTACTGTCGCAACCTTTTCCTTCTTCTGCGCTTCAGGGGGCTGACTGCAATATATAGTATTTGCAACTAGCCTGTCTTCTACCCCTAAAAGATAAAGCTCTCTGGTCAAAGCCGGTTTTAATGAAATTATTCGTTGAGGCAAATTGCTTTCCGCTTGAATTGCAGAGCTGATATATGAGAACATAAGAATTGCGATAAAGCAACATAGCAATAATTTTAAATTTTTCATTATTAGATAAGTTCTAAAAACCAGTTCTTTTCTCTCAATATTTTCTTGCCTTCTACAAACCTCACCTGTTTTCTAAAAATAGGCCCGCTATAGACAAATGTATGATATTCTCCATTTTCTCCACAAATATCCACATTGCCCAAGTTCTCAATATCTTCCAAAAATTCCTTATCTAGTCTTCTTCCCAACCAATTCTCATCCAAAAACTCAGAATTAGTAGCAACAATAATTGACTTGAAACCAGTTTCTATAAATCCCTCCATAATTTTTTTTCTTTTTCTCTTCCATAAAGGAAATACTGCTTTAATTCCTAATTCATTGCAAACTCTTTCTATCCAATCTTTATGCGCCTGAACATCAATATCTCCAAATACACCTGTCTTGATATTTTCTTTTTTGAGACATGAAACAGCTTTTTTGAATTCTTTTTCGTAAGTTTTTCGGGTGGTTTTTCTCTGAATGATAGGAATTCCTATCGCTTTTGCCTGCAGTCTCAATAAATCCGAGCTAATTCCGTGCGAACGAGAGTGTT
>CAZMXO010000195.1:0-1763 GCA_964570265.1 uncultured bacterium | reverse complement strand
ACCATCTGCATAAGATTTCCGTCGCAGTGCCAGATCATCTTAACTTTTGTTTTAAGCATCGGCTCCAGACAGCGGGCAAAATGTGGAAACCATATTTTGTCAAGTGACTTTATATCAACCAGTGTCCCTTGTGAGCTAGCCATATCGTGATCAAGTCTATATAATAAAGGTAAATTTCCTTCAACATAGGCTCGCGCAGCAGCTTGATTGTTCAACAAAGCTAAATCTGCCTGTAATGAGAAATGCTTTTCTATTACTTCCGGATAGAGAGCATAGGACATGAAATAATTAACATATCCATATGTTCCATAAGCAAATCCCTGAAAATTAATAAAGGAATAGCCGCTTTTTAGAATACCCGACCCGAGTATTTCCTGAGTTTTTCTTTCTCCTTCGATTATTCTCTTAGTTCTTTTGTCCTCATCGAACTCCTTTATAGCTTTACGTATTCTCGGAAACGTAAATTTCTCCATATGTTCTACCACTGCTTCAGGAGAGTCAATTGTCATATCATTAATAACGATTTTTTTAGATCCAGTGGTTGCACCTTTCTCTTTGTTCTCATAACCCTTATCACCCATACTCAGCGGATTATTAGGTATAAATTGATCAATGAGGCAGGTGCCTATGGCGTATTGCATAGTTAGATATGTTTTTCCCGGGTCATTCTTGTATTCGCCAGGGCCAACGCCGGCAATTTTTTCAATAATAGAATGTTCCATGGGATGTATAAGCCAGCTTGGTATTCCTTTGGTTGGCTTCTGAAGAATTGTATCCAAAGCCAACAGTGCTGTCTCAGCTAACATATTCTCTTGCATTTTTAATTCTCCTATCTTTTAGGCGCATCGCCCCAGTCCGGAACATTTAATGTTTCTCCATCTTTAAGTGCTGACTTGTGTGCCATAACACCCATTGCCATATAGCGAGCCGCTTCCCAGATATTAATAGCAGGCATTCGTTTATTTGCAACTGCATCGACAAACTCATGCACTAGATAAGGATGAGAACCTCCATGACCTGAAGGGATGAAGTCAGATGTATCATTAACATTCTTATTCATGATTTTTTTAAATTCTTTTACTACTTCAGAAGGAAGTGGATCACGCATCTGTTCCTTTGTCAATTCTATAATTTCTAACGGTTTGGCATTGGATGGATCTGTACGTCCGTTTTCCATCCATTTATCTTCTGTAAAAGATCCTTTGGTACCCATAATCCGAAAGGTTTCGCTTTCTTTACCAATCTTTCCTGCTACTTCCCGAAATTCACATATTCTAACAGTAGCACCATTGCTCATTTTAAAAACAGCCGTTTCATTACTGAATTCACTACTGTCAAAAAAGGGATCATTATTTTGGTTACGATAGCCATAACCCGTAACCTTTAAAGCATGCGCATTCATTACACAGACTGGTCCGCTTGTCGAATGAGTGGGATAGTGCATAGGTCCGCCTTTTATGTTTTTGTCATCGTATCTTTTTTCAATCTGCAACCATTCTCTTCCAGCTTTTCCATTTAATCGTGAACGCTGTACTTCCCGAAGATTACACTTACTATCTAAGTCATGAAAATATTCACCTTCTGCATAGATAAAATCACCAAAAGCATCCTCTTTCGCTTTTCTTCTACAAAACATAGCTTTTGGACGATAATATGTAGTTTCACCCAGCATATAATTTTTACCTGTTCTTTTAGATATTTCAATCAATTTATCACACCAATCCAGAATTTCATCTCCATCAGGAATAGAAATAATTGGAACA
>CAZMXO010000194.1:0-1788 GCA_964570265.1 uncultured bacterium | reverse complement strand
GGAAGGGAAGTTGTATTGCGGAGTCTTCAGCCAATGATGTTTCTTGCAGGAGCAAATGGTATGATTCTGGGAAATTATCTGACGACAAAAGGAAGAAGCATTCAGGATGATTTGGATATGATAAAAGATAATGAATAAATTGGATTTTCTTGATGAAACTCTTGATGGTTTAAAAAAACGTGGGTTGTATCGTACGTTAAAAACCTGTTCCAATTTTAAATCTTCGAAACTGGTTCTTGATGGAAAAGAACTGATTAATTTCTCATCCAATAATTATTTGGGCTTAGCGGACGATCTTGCTTTAAAGAAGGCGGCTTGCGAGGCTGTTAAAAAGCATGGTTGCGGTGGTACAGCGTCACGTCTTATGTGTGGGAATTTAGCTCTCAATGAGGAATTGGAAAAGAGAATAGCAGGATTCAAGAGAACAGAAGCAGCTCTTACATTTAGTTCAGGATATATGGCTAATATAGGCGTGATCTCTGCTTTAATGGGGAGGCAGGATGTTATATTTGCAGATAAGTATAATCACGCAAGTCTTGTAGATGGCTGTATATTAAGCAGAGCAAGACTTATTCGATATTCTCACAGAGATATAAAAGATCTGGAACGAATTCTCAAAAACACAGGTAAATACGGTAGGCGCTTGATTGTTACTGACTCTCTCTTTAGTATGGATGGAGATATAGCGCCTCTGCCGGATATTGTAGAATTGGCAAAGCAGTATGACTGCATGATAATGATTGATGATGCGCATGCGACAGGTGTATTGGGAAAAACAGGTCGTGGAAGTGCGGAATATTTCTCGCTTCCGGAAGAGGCTATAGATATCCATATGGGTACATTTGGAAAAGCTCTGGGAAGTTTTGGAGCATATGTAGCAGGATCCAAAAAGCTTATAGATTTCTTGATTAACAAAGCGCGAAGCTTCATTTTTACAACAGCTCTTCCTCCATCCGTTATAGGTTCCATTATTGCAGCTATATCAATTCTTGAAACTGATAATACGCGAATAAAAACATTGAATAAAAACGCTGATTATTTCAGGAACCATCTGCGAAAAGAAGAATTTAATATTTTAAACACAGTAACACAGATAATCCCATTGATGGTAGGTGAAAACGAAAAGGCTCTACAGTTTAGCAAATTTTTAATGCAGAATGGAATTTTTGCCGTGCCTATCAGGCCTCCAACCGTTCCTTCAAACACTGCAAGAATAAGATTTTCGATTACATCGGCTCATAGTAAAGAGGAACTCAGCTACACAATAGAAATAATTAAAAAAGCAGGTAAGAAGTTTGACGTTATCCAATAATTATTTAACGTTATCAAAAATCTTTGAAGGATGTTTCACAAGATAATCCTTGCTAAGTACTTTTTTGTCTTCTTTACTGATCTTAGTAAATTTTAAACTCAGCTTATATCCAGACCATGACGGCTCTGATTTTACTACCTCTGCAACGGTTTTAATCTTCCTTTCAAAATTCATAAGATGTATTACTAATTTAAGGGATGTTAGAAGAGGAATATCTTTCCTTGTAAACACAAGCGCTCCACTACTGCTGATATCTTTAGCCATGCCTTTTTCGTTTTTATCCACTATGAAGTACCCTTTTTTCTTATATAAAATGGGAATATTTACATTAAATCTCTGATCTTTTCTTCTATCCGTAATCATCTGTCTTTCTCCGAAATTTTTTCACGACCGTAGCACATGTATTTTTATCTGTCAAGTCTTTGTGCTGGTTGGGCACATAGGTAACACTTTTCGTTTAAGATTCTCATTGTGAT
>CAZMXO010000193.1:0-1802 GCA_964570265.1 uncultured bacterium | reverse complement strand
CAATTGTGCGATATTCCATGCTATTTTCTTGCTACTCCGCTGTCTTTTGCCGCCTTTGCAACGGCATTGGAAACAGCTGTTTTTATTCTTTCATCGAATGGGTTGACGATTATATAGTCATCACGCAATTTTCTCTTGGGTATCAAACCTGCCAATGCTTCCGCGGCGGCTATTTTCATTTTTTCATTTATATCAGACGCTCTTACATCTAACGCGCCCCTGAATATTCCGGGAAAAGCAAGTACATTATTGATCTGGTTTGGCAAATCGCTGCGACCTGTTCCAATAATTCTTGCTCCGGTGCGCTTAGCCTCCTCAGGCGCAATTTCAGGAACTGGATTTGACATGGCAAAGACAATACTCTCTTTATTCATCTTTTTCATCATCTCTCCCGTTACCAGTTCGGGTCCAGATACTCCTATAAAAACATCTGCGTCAATCAGGGCGTCCGCTAACTTTCCTGAAAGCATTTTTAAATTCGTACTTTCAGAAATCTCCTTCTTTGCAAAATTCATATTTTCTTCTCTGTCTTTATATATTATGCCCGCTCTATCGCATATAAGAATATTCTTGCATCCTGCATTGGTAAGCAGTTTTGATATGGCAATTCCGGCGGCTCCCGCTCCGAGAACAACAACTTTTATTTTGTTTATTTGTTTGCTAACTAATTGTAAGGCGTTAATTAATGCGGCATACACAACAACCGCTGTTCCATGCTGATCGTCGTGAAAAACAGGAATATCCAGCTCTTTCTTGAGCTTTTCCTCTATAAGAAAACATCTTGGTGCTGATATATCTTCAAGATTAATTCCTCCAAAACCCGAAGAAATCAGCTTCACTGTTTTTACTATCTCGTCAGGGTCTTGTGAATTTATGCATATAGGAAAAGCATCCACGTCTCCGAATTGTTTAAAAAGAACAGCTTTTCCTTCCATAACTGGCAGAGATGCATCCGCTCCAATATTGCCTAATCCCAGAACAGCGCTTCCATCCGTGACAATAGCTATCATGTTGCTTTTTGAGGTAAGGTCATAAATCTTCTCTCTGTCTTTAAAAATTTGCATGCATGGTTCTGCAACTCCGGGAGTATAAGCAATGCTCAAGTCATAAATATTATTTAATTTAACCTTGCTCTTTATTTCCAGCTTGCCTTTTAATTTTTTGTGAACCTTAAGGGATTCTTCACTTAGCTTTTCCATGTTTTTCCTTCCATTTAATTTCGGCATCCGACAGTTTTATATAATTCGGTTTTAGGTCAAAATGGCTCAATCCTTTACCTTTTTTAAATATCTCTTCTCCTAAAAACGCAATACTTGAAGCGCGCGAAATACCAAGATTAGGAGAACACACAATAGCCAGATCCCCCAATTCTTTTTTTAATGTATTGCAATACAATGTAGTTGCGTTGCCGATAAAGATTGTTTTCTCCTTTGTTTTTTTAATTAATTCCTCAATCGTAAGAACCATATCGTCAGTCAATTTTTTCATATTTGACGTTTGACATTTGACATTTGACATTTCGTAAATTGCCGCATATACCTGCTTTCTTCTTGCATCTGAGATCACGCATACTCGGCCGGTATATGAATTCATCAAGTTATATGCAATTCCATCCAGCATAGAAACTCCGGCTGTTTGAATGTCGAGCGCCATTGCCATTCCCTTTGCTGCGCTGATGCCTATTCTAACCCCTGTAAAAGATCCCGGACCTATTGAAACAGCGATGGCTCCTATATCAGCTGGGGTCAGTTCGACATTTGCAAGAACATGTTCTATCATTGGCATAAGATGCTGTGAATGTG
>CAZMXO010000192.1:0-1814 GCA_964570265.1 uncultured bacterium | reverse complement strand
TGAGCTGCGAGAACTTTGGATTTGACACCTCCTATTGGCAAAACGTTTCCTCTGAGCGTTATTTCTCCTGTCATAGCAATATCCTTCTCAACAGGTTTCTTAGTAAGCGCAGAAGCCAGAGAAACTGCCATTGCAACACCGGCAGAAGGTCCGTCTTTTGGTATACCCCCTTCAGGAACATGAATATGTATATCAATATTCTTATAAAAATTCTCTGATAAACAGAGTTCTTTTGCTTTAGAACGAACAAAGCTGAGCGCCGCCTGACCGGATTCCTTCATAACATCTCCTAACTGACCTGTTAGAGTAAGCTCTCCCTTTCCATCCATTATGGCAACCTCTATTGACAATATCTCCCCTCCAACCTCTGTCCATGCAAGACCGGTGACAACTCCAATTTCAGCTTTTTCCTCTCCTTTGTTATACCTGAATTTTTTATTTCCCAAAAAATCAGAAAGATTGCCTGGAAGTACTTTGATTTTTTTCTCCCTCTTTTTTTCAACAATCAGTTTAGCTGCTTTTCTGCATATAGACGCAATCTCTCTCTCCAGATTTCTCACCCCTGCTTCGCGTGTATAGTGTCTTACTATACTGAAAACGGTTTTATCCGGAATTTCAAGTAAATCACTATTCAACCCATTGAGCTTCAACTGTTTTGTTGTTAAAAACTTGTTTGCTATTTTTACCTTTTCCATCTCTGTATAACCTGAAAAATCTATTACTTCAAAACGATCAAGTAATGTCAGAGGAATATTATGAATGACATTTGCTGTTGCTATGAACATTACATTTGAAAGATCAAAATCTACTTCAAGATAGTGATCATTGAATTCTTGATTCTGCTCAGGATCAAGCACTTCAAGCAGCGCAGAGGACGGATCTCCTCTAAAATCAACACTCATTTTGTCAACCTCATCAAGCAGGAAGACTGGATTTCTACTACCAACTTTTCGGAGTGATTGGATTATCTTCCCGGGCAGAGCTCCTATATATGTCCGCCTATGTCCTCTAATCTCCGCTTCATCTCTTACTCCGCCAAGAGAAACCCTTATAAATTTCCTGCCTAAAGCACGGGCGATTGATCTCGCTAATGACGTTTTCCCCACACCTGGAGGTCCCACAAAACAAAGTATAGGACCTTTAAGCTTCTTTACTAACTTTCTTACTGCCAGAAATTCCAGTATCCTTTCCTTAGCCTTTTTCAGTCCATAATGATCCTGATTAAGAATTTTTTCGCTCTTCTTTATATTTAATTTATCCGGCGTTTCTTTATTCCATGGAACCCCAATCAGCCAGTCCAAATAATTGCGAACCACAGTTGCCTCAGGAGACATTGAGTGCATCTTTGCCAGCTTTTCCAGCTCCTTGTTCGCTTTCTCTTCAGCCTCTTTTGTCATCTTAGCTTCTTTTATTTTTGCCTTAAGCTCACTAATCTCGTCTCCATCTTTTGAGCCTTTACCCAGTTCCTTTTCTATTGCTTTCATCTGCTCATGCAGATAAAACCGCTTTTGCGTTTTACCAATCTGTTCTGTAACCCGCCCTTGAATCTTCTTCTCAACTCCAAGTATCTCTATCTCTCCTGCAAGTATTTCTATTATTTTTTTTAATCTATCTTCATGCTGGAAGGATTCTAGAATTTGCTGTTTTGTTTCCGCTTTAACTTTAATATGAGAAGCAATTACATCCACTAATCTGCCGGGCTGATTAAAACTATTAATTGAGCTTAGAAATTCTCCGGGTATTTTAGAATTTAATTCTCCATACTTCTGAAATATTTTTTTAACTGTTCTCATTAAAGCTTCTATTTCAGGCGT
>CAZMXO010000191.1:0-1836 GCA_964570265.1 uncultured bacterium | reverse complement strand
TTTTATCCCAACTATATTTCATCTCTAGCGGTATTTGAATGCCCGTCTGATGGTGCGTATACTGTTACTGATGAAGCTAACATTTCTGAGTGTTCAAGCTATGCGTACAATGATAACTTAACAGAGATGGATGATGCAGATACATCGGTTGCATGTGATAAAGCAGTTAGCTTTCACACAAATCCGAATATTATTAATGTGCTGTATCTGGATGGTCATGTTTCAGCTGTAAAGGATGGAGTGGTGGCCGAACTCGGCGATCTGTAATTTCAGGTTAAATTGCTTAATGGATAACAGTCCCGAAATCATCGGGGCTGTTTTTCTATATGTAATAGGAGCAAAATTTGAGGAAAAAAGTATCAGAAATTTGTCTGTTAATTATTATCTTTTTTGTTCCAATAGCAGTTTTTAAGGCTGCGTATAATTATGTATTCATAAAGTTTGTCATAGCTCAAGCTATGGTGTTTTGTGTTATCCTATTGTGGACATATAAGCTACTCTCTCAAAATTCGAAATTACTTTTTCCTGAATTCCCCAGGGTTTTCATAGGCTCTTTCTGCTTATGGTGTTTAGCATCATTCTTTATGGCAGGGAATAAGTTTGCAGGCGCCACAGAATTGGTAAACTTATTTACATATGTTCTGCTCTATTTTGTAGTATTAGAGACGTGTAAATCCAAACCTGTATTTTTAAGAATTTGTTTTGTGTGGTTTTTAGCTACATTCATAGCCGAAGTTCCTACATTGCTTAACCATTTTAGCATTCCTATAATTCGCAACTTGCCGCAATTATTTGGCAATCCTACATTCTTTGCCCCGTATATTGTTTTATGTATACCTGTAATCCTGTCTTTTATTCTCTATTTTTCCATGGATATGACTCAAAACTCAAAATTGCTTTTTCCTCTAGCAGGCTGTTGTGTCTTGCTTTTAGTCAGCATTATTTCCCTTTATAGATTAGAAGCAAGAGCTTCCTGGATTGGATTTTGGATCTCTATTGCGTTTTTTGTCTCTGTATTTGTCTATTTGAAATGGGGTCTGGTGAAAAGTTTTTACTTATTTATTGGAGTGATTCTCTTATGCGCTACTGTATGGCAGATGAGATCAGAGTCAATAATGCGGGTTATTAATGAGGAACTGCTCACAGGAACTATTGGAATACGGAAGTGGATTTGGCTGGGCTCGTTAAAGATGTTTCTTGCCAGACCGTTCACAGGTTGGGGAATAGGCAATTTTGCAATAGTTTATCCGCAATTTAGATTCCCTGATTATTTTTTGAATCCACATGCTGTCAATGCGACACAGCACGCACACTGTGAAGTGCTTGAAACTGGATGTGAGCTGGGGATTATAGGATTGGTGCTTCTTGCAGGAATTATAGGTAATATTATTTTGCGAGGCATAAATATAGCAAAAAATACCGATGATAGACTCAAAAAGTATTTGCTTATAGGATTTGTATCAGGGATAGTGGGTATGCTTTTTGAAAATACAGGAAACGTAGATTTAAGATTTCATTCTTCAGGCATATTTTTGTGGTTTGCTCTGGGATGTGTATCTGCTCTAAGTGGCACAGAGGCACAAAGGCACAAAGGCACAAAGAGATTTATTCTTATAGTAAACAGATTAAGAATCCCAATTATATTTTTGTTTTCAGTTTTGCTTTTATTTATATTTAGTTATTTTTCGCTCAGACCTTTAATTGCAGAGGTGTATTTTAGAAAAGGTGTTGAGTATCGCAACAAAAAGGACTGGAATAAAGCTATAAATATGTACAAGAGGACAATCAAGTTTAACAGAGGGCATCTTAAGGCATATTATCGCCTGGCATTTGCAT
>CAZMXO010000190.1:0-1842 GCA_964570265.1 uncultured bacterium | reverse complement strand
TTTTTGCTCGATATACTCGCCATAATCCTGAGTTTGTTGACAAGAACAAATGAAATAGAGAGTCGTTCGATATACTTCGACTTCGTATGCTATCGCATACTACGCTCAGCACGACTAGCCATTACCCACAAGTCAGATTACACTGTTTATTAGGCATTAATTGTCTCCTTTAAAAATAGTGTAAGTATCTGTTATATCGTCAATTCTCCGTAATCCTTGCCAAATTATTTTTACACCGGGTTCACCATCACCTTTTCTGGCCAAAAATCCACCAATTTTTGCTAGCATTAAGATTGCTTCTTTAATTGTTGGAGGTTTTTTTGGTGGAGTTGGTTTTCTAGATATAAAGACACATAGAGCTTCCCATTGATCTTGAGTTAATATTTTTTCAGCTGATTTTTTACTGTTTTTTCTTGATAAGTACGTCATATTAAGCAATCTGCATGCAACAGAACTATATATTGTTACGGCCTTTTCTATCCTATCTGGTTGCTCTAGCTGCAACTCTTCAACCTGGCATCCGCTTTTCAATACGTAGTGATATCTTTCTATTAGCCATCTCATTTTGTACCAACGAACACATTCTATAGCTTTTTCTACAGAATCAACTTTAATAGTCGTCAGTAATACCCAATCAATAGATTTTTTGCAATTAGCAAAATCTTGTTCACTTGCCCTTACAACATAAAGGTTAACCGGGCCCTGATCTATTACACCAATATATTTTGTTGGAACAATCGAAATATTGCAAAACCGTATATCCAGAGACACTAAACGACCTTTTAATTGACTTCCTTTCTTTATCTCTATTTTTAAAGTTCCAGATGGTTTTATTTGTTCTAGTTTATTGTATAGCCTGCTCCCATCAGCTAATTCTCTGTTACATCGAGAACGAACCAATAAATCAATATTACTTTTTTTCTTGTGACTCCATAAATTATAACTGTCAGCGCCACTGTCACAAGTTATGATTCCATTAATTTGCTTTGGAAGCATTGCGTTAATCTGTTCTATAGTTTCTATCCAAACGTAAGATTCTCTATTTTTTAATGGCTCTAACTTTCTTTTGCTTCTAGCAACAAGTCCTGTTTTATTCGGATCTCTACCCCAGACTTTTTCATACATGATTCCAATCGGTATGCCATCTACTGTAGATGCTAACGAAGTATGCTTTACAAATCCTCGTGCTCGAAAATTTCTTAATGGGCCCATACCACTTAGCTTTTTATGAGAACCATAATTCAAACTTGTCATATCAGATGAAAACAAAACTGTTTTTAAATTTTTAATTTTGTTAAGCGTAGATTTGTAAAAACCTGAACGCAATTCTTCCACATTAACATTATCGTTTGAGAAAAATCTGTATGCACCCTTTGTTTTTGAATGTGTTTGACATGCTGCAGGAATGCTTAGATTCGGTTGATCTGAAATATCTTCCAATATTTGAGACAATCTTTTTTTTAAGCGAAGATCTTTTAAATTCATAAATGAGACCTCTTCGTCAACATAATTTTTCACTTGTATTCTCCTGTTTTTAAGATCTTTTTTCAAAGATTATATACCAACTGAATAATTTGACTAGATCTTAATTTGCAATACTTATGGGTAATGGCTAGTCAGTGCGAACGGAAATAATGTTCTCTTAATGCCTTAAGTATTGAAATCTGCTTAAAATTAACTTTTATAAGGAGTTCGCTCCCATTCGATTTCGCTCATTTCACTTGCTTCACTCAGGGCGAACGGTAGTTATATCTTTCAATGTTATGTCCAATCTTCTCTTAAATATTAAAAATACGTTCGTGCTGAGCCCTGAGCTTGCTGCAGGGTCGAAGTATATCGAAC
>CAZMXO010000189.1:0-1857 GCA_964570265.1 uncultured bacterium | reverse complement strand
TAATAGCTCCAAATACTATATTGGCACTGTGCGTAACTGCCTTACGAACATTATCAATAATTTTTTCAACTTCTCCAATGCTGAGGTTTTCGTCGCCCGTTATATTAACAAGCATTGTCTTTGCACCTTTAATATCAACTCCCTCCATTAGCGGACATAAAAGAGCGTTTTTAACAACAGAGGATGTTCTCTTTTCACCATATGCAGTCCCTACTGCTAATGTAGCTTCATTTCCGTGGCTTAACACCTGCCGAATGTCTGATATATCAAGATTTATTATTCCCGGGGCAATTACCAGGTCAGAGATTGCGCTAATAACATTAAATAAAGTATCATTTGCAAACTCAAATGCTTTTGAAAAAGATGATTCTTTATCAATTGCCACAAAAAGTTTCTGGTTTGGTATAGAGATTACTGCATTGGATTTTTCTTTTATTTCTCTTAATCCATCTTTTGCTTGCGCACCTCTTTTTTCCCCTTCAAACAGAAAGGGGCTTGTAACAACTGCTATTGTTAGCGCTCCTAGTTCTTTGGCAATTTCACAGATTAACGGTGCTGCTCCTGTTCCTGTTCCGCCGCCAAGTCCGCAGGTTACGAATACAATATCCAAGTTTTTTAATGCTTCAGCAACTTCTGATCTGTTTTCATTCAGACTGCGGCGTCCTAAATCTATATTAGAACCTGTTCCAACTCCTCCTGTTGTCTTTAGCCCAATTTGAATTTTGTGTGGGACGATAGATGCTTTGAGAGCCTGTATATCTGTGTTGATATTAATATATTCTACTCCGAACAGGCCTTTCTTTTTGTATATTGCGTCTACAGAATTATTTCCACCGCCACCAACTCCAATTACTTTGATACTTGCACCTATCTTACTCTCTTGAACTATTTCAAACATTTGTTATATTCTACTCCGTTCGACAATTCTCGCCATCATCCACCAGAAAGCGTTTCCTTTCATCCTACAGCTTTCGCGAGTAGTATGAGCCGCTTCATTTCCTTTGTATTTTGGATGTTCTGCTGGGATACCATTAACCAGATGTTGTTTCCCATTATACCAGCAATCAATATCTGCAAAATCAAATAAAATCTTTTTATTTTCTCTGCAATATTTTCTAATCTGTTCATTGCGAGCATATCGATTATGAGAATTCTTTTGTGCGTTTCCCGTCATATAGATAAATACTACTCCATGATTTGCTTTCTCAAAAGCATTCATTGCATCAAGATATTTTCGTGTCGTTTCCCGTGAATTTTGGTTTTGTTGACAACACCATGACCACATTGATACGTTAATTCTCTTGTTGTGATCAAGGACACTTTGAGTTGCCCTTCTGCCTGCTTCAGATGCCCAGTATTCTGCGGGGGTAATATAGCTGTCATTCTCCTGTCCATCGAGTATGGCTAAGGAATTTGTGGTAATTGGAAGCTTTCTGCGTTTCTTAATAAAACTGTATCTAGGGTCAGACTTGGCTATTGCCTGCATTCCTACTAAGATTTGACCTCCATGTGAAGTATGAGCGTAATGAAGTTTGATCTTTGCTCTGGCAGTCTCAATCCATTTTATTGGAATTTGAGAAAGATCAGTGCATGTATGGTCAATAATAATTGCTGATTTATCTGCTGCCATTGTAGTGTTTAAATAACTACCACAGAATAATAATATTGTCAGGAAAGCTATTAATACTAATTTTGTTTTCACTGTTTCCATTTTAAACTGCTTTTCCTAATCGCTCCGCCAGCCATACCTTGATAACGGATTGACGAGGCACGCCCAGACGCTTTGCTTCCTTATCCAATGAGTGAATCATCCAAATAGGGAAGTCCACATTGACCCTTTTCTGGTCTTGCTCAAGC
>CAZMXO010000188.1:0-1871 GCA_964570265.1 uncultured bacterium | reverse complement strand
CTTAAACCTTATTATCACCTTCCTTACATGCGTACTTGTATGCATGAATTTGTAATATCAGCTGTTAAACAAAAGAAAAATGGTGTAAGAGCAATTGATATTGCTAAAAGACTGCTGGATTTTGGTTTTCATGCACCGACTGTATACTTCCCGCTCATTGTTGAGGAAGCGATAATGATCGAGCCCACAGAAACTGAATCCAAACAAACCCTGGACAAATTCATTGATATTATGATTAAGATTGCTAAGGAAGCAGATAAAAATCCGGAAATCATTAAAACTGCCCCGCATAATCTTGGTATATCCAGATTGGATGAATTAAAAGCTGTAAGAGAATCCAATCTACGATGGACGAAATAGTGAAATGGCGGCTGATACGGTCAGGTCATCTTAACGGATATATTAACATGGCTATTGATGAAGCCATGTTTGCCTGCAATATGAGTCAGAACACAGCTCCAAACACCTTAAGATTATACGGATGGAATCCTCCTGCAATATCAATCGGTTATTTTCAAAAAACAGAAGACATAAAACTTGATAAAAAAATAGATATTGTCAGGCGAATGACAGGAGGAGGAGCCATCCTTCACGACAGAGAACTTACTTTTTCTCTGGTTGCTTCAATCAAGAATTCATCTATCCCTGAAAAAGTTTCTGATTCATATAATGTGATTTGTCAGGCTATTGTTAATGGATTAGCTTTTTTGGGAATAAATGCACAAATAAGAGGAAAAGTCAAAAATCCACTATCCAAAAATAATCAACCTTTTTTCTGTTTTAGCAACCCCTCTTCGTCTGACATAGTATTTAAAGGCAAAAAACTGGTTGGAAGCGCCCAGAGAAGAAAAAACGGAACTCTCATGCATCATGGCTCTATTCTACTTGATGATCAAAATCTCGACGGAGCTATTTCTGTAAATACAATTCTGGGAAGAGAGGTCAAATTCGAAGAAATTGGTAACGCTATCATACAAGGATTTGAGCAAGAATTTTCTACAAAACTAGTTCCCGCTGACTTGACTTATGATGAAATAACATTATCCAGCCAACTTGAAAAGACCAAACGCCTCAATATATAGATACAAACCATTTTGTGTTATACTATTGCAATATCCTGAAGGGGATTTTTCATGAGAAAACATAAAAAAATAGGACTTGTATTGGGAGGCGGGGCAGCAAAAGGATTGGCTCACATCGGAGTCCTTAAAGTTTTAGTTGAAAATAACATTCCCATTGATATGATATCCGGAACGAGCATTGGCGCATTAGTAGGCGCCTGCTTCGCTAAAGACGGTGAGATAAATACTTTTGAAGAAATCGTATTAAACATAGATTGGAAACAATTAGCTCTTTTACTTGATCCGAATTTAGTTCTATTGAAAAAAGGATTTATTCAGGGAGAAAAGATTAAAGAGCTTCTATGTTCAATTATCGGAGACATAGAGTTTAAGGATTTAAAAATTCCGCTTAGAGTCATAGCAACCGACATCATAACAGGTGAAGAAGTAGTAATTAAAAGCGGTTCCGTAGCAGAGGCTGTAAGGGCAAGCATTTCAATTCCTGTGCTATTTACGCCTGTAAAGTTTGAAAACAAGTTTTTAGTGGATGGCGGCATAGTAAATCCTGTTCCCGTAAATACAGCAAGAGATATGGGCGCAGAATTTGTTATTGCCTGTAATGTGCTCCCTGAACCTCAAAAAAGAGGACGCATTGCTTCAAAGACAGTTAATAATCATCCCATCTCTGTTCAACGACACTCACGAAATTATATAAAAAATAAATCTCTGGAAAAATTAAATAATCAAATAGATAAACTTATTCACGCAAATAAAGATAAGATAGAAGCCATCCGCGGATTTAGCAGTATA
>CAZMXO010000187.1:0-1889 GCA_964570265.1 uncultured bacterium | reverse complement strand
CCTTGCAGTGTAATAAGCGCGCAACTATAATAGGAACAACCAGTTTTGGGAAGGGGTCAGTACAGGGTATTTTCCCTTTACCTGATAAAACAGCTCTTAGTCTAACTATTGCCAAATATTATATTCCTGATGGCAGCCTGATCGACGGCAAAGGCATCAAACCTGATATAGAAATCAAAATCCCCGACGCATGGTACGAAAAATCAATGAAAGAACAGATTAAATTACTTGATCCTCAATTAGAGAAGGCAGTGGAAATATTATTTTAGATTATTCACTATCTCTATAAGTTTTCTACCGTATGTAACGTAAGTCTTGTATGCTTTCTCACTAGTAGCTTCTTCACCAAGATGTACTGCAGCCGAAAGATGAGGTTCGATAGAAGTACCGCCTTTGTAGCCATTATCTTTTAAATTCTGCAGTATTTCTCGAACATAAGCATGCCCTTCTCCGCAGTAGGTAGTTTGAGTTATTCCTGTAGGCAGAAAAATTGCGTCCTTTATATGTACATACGCAATATGTTCTTTTATTTTTGAATAAAAGTACATAGCGTCCTGACCATGGAAAACGGTATTTCCTGTATCAAAAACAAGTTTCAGCGATGGAGAATTTACTTCCGAAAGCATTTTTAGTGAGTTATCCGGACTTTCTCCTGCCCATCCATTGCAATTTTCATGTACCATTATAACTTCACCGTCTTCTGCTATTTTTGAGAGCTTCTTTAATCTTTCAATAGCCTTCTTTTTCCACTCAGTTTCAGTCACAGGATTATCATTATCATTAGGCCAGCTCATAATACGGATGAACTTCGTTCCAAATTTTTTCATGCGCGGAATAGCATTTTTCAACTCGTCTATATCCACTTGAAAATCACCGGTTATGGGTCTTGACCAATTAGCTATACATCCTGCGAAACAAGATACCTTTATCTCGGCATCATTGACTTTTCCATATACTTCATCAAACTTGGCATCATCCATAAGCGTTAGATTTGCTCCGTCAACGTTTCTTATCTCCATGTGTTTCCATCCGAGTTCCTTATGCGCCTTTATCTGTGTCTCTATAGGTTTACCTGCTTCGTCACTGATTCCTGAAAAAAACATTTTATTTGTCTCCTCTATTTTAGTTTAATTTTACTTTATTCATTATATTTTGGAATAATTAGTTTTTGTCCAATGGATAGAAAATCAGGATCCTCAATGTTATTTGCCTGAATAATTTTTCTTGAAGGAATCCCAAAACGGACAGCGATTTCAAGCAGAGTATCGCCTTTTTGAACAGTATAATATTTTCCATCTTCTAATTCTTCAGTGCTTAATTTAATAGCATCAGGCGACAAAATATTTATTTGTTTTTTAAGCTTCCTGATTTCTTTTAAAAGTTCGTCAAGCACTATCTCTATTTTTTTGTCGAAGCTTTGCTTATCTTTCTCTCGTATTTTCAATAGGTTATTATATGCGGTCTTTAGCTGGTCTATCTGCTTTTGAATAGAGGTAACGTTGCTATTTAGAGTAACGCTGACATTATTCAATTGATCTATGAATTGAGTACAGATTAAATCAACCTGTTTTTTTATATCACGAAGTTGTTTGTCTTTTTCTGCCAGAGAGCCGTGTATCTTATTTGTCTCGTCATTTAATAAGAGAATCTGCTCGCTTATATCGACCTGACTTTTCTGTATTACGCCGACGTCTTCTTTTGTAGCTATTTTAGTTATCAAACAGCCCGATAGAAAAATAGTAGATAATAGAATTTTGCCAAATAGCCCGAATCTTTTCATAAAACGAGTTTTTCTGTTATTGAGAAATTAGAAGATGCGCTCTTCTGTTTTTTACCCAAGCCTTTTCATTATGTCCTATATCAACAGGTTTATCTTCTCCATAGGTTAT
>CAZMXO010000186.1:0-1889 GCA_964570265.1 uncultured bacterium | reverse complement strand
GTAATGGCTGATTCTACATCCAGATGGGCAGAGGCGTTAAGAGAAATGTCAGGCAGACTTGAAGAAATGCCCGGGGAAGAGGGATATCCGGCGTATCTTCCTGCAAAACTTGCCGAATTCTATGAACGGTCAGGCAGAGTGATCTGCAAAGGAGCAGATTCCCGGGAAGGAACTGTAAGTATAATAGGCGCCGTTTCTCCTCCGGGAGGAGACCTTTCCGACCCGGTTGTTCAAGGAACCTTGAAGGTTGTTAAGGTTTTTTGGGCGCTGGAAGACAAACTGGCATACAGACGTCATTTCCCTGCAATAAGCTGGATTACCAGTTATTCTTTGTATATTGATAATACCAAGGCTTTCATGAAAGAGAATCTAGGTGAAAACTGGGCGGGAATGCGGCAGGAGAGCATGAAACTGCTCCAGCAGGAAACTGACCTTCAGGAAATTGTACGGCTTGTCGGGCTGGATACTCTTTCTGTTTCCGACCGTCTTATTCTTGAGACTGCAAAGTCTATAAGAGAGGATTTCCTGCATCAAAACGCATTTCACGAGATAGATACTTACACATCTCTTAAGAAGCAATATCATATGCTGAAATTAATTATGCTGTTTCATGAAAAGTGTACTCAGGCAGTAAGCGAAAACGTACCCGTAGAATCACTTATCAATCTAAAGATCAGAGAAGACATATCACGAATGCGATTTATTAAGGAGAAAGAGCTGAATAAGTTTGCTGAACTGGAGAAAAGGGTAGAAAAAGAGATAAATAAGCTTACGGTTGAGAGTAAGGAGTAAAGAGGACAAAGTTCAATGATTATTGAAAGACAAGATTTTTTATTCAATTGGTATAAAAAAATGCCAAATTGGTTGAAATGGATTACTTTTATCCCATTAAGTGGCTTAATTTCGGCTGTATTATTAATTCCATATAGATTAGCAGTTGCTCTTTTTCTGCAAGGTATACCATCTTATGTGGTTCAGTCGATTTATTCTCCAATTATTGCAGTTTACTATTTGTTGGCAATATATTTTCTTTCTCCAAAAGCAAATAAAAAAATTTACATAATTTTAGTTGCATTAAGAGCCCTTTTTCTTTTATCTTTTATTGGCGCTCCTATTTTATCATATTTTGGGACAGAGATGGTATATGATAAAACTTTTTTTTCGGAATTTTTCGGTGAGATTTTAACGTTATTAGCGTCGATAATACTTTATAAAAAATTAGATAACATTGACTATTTAGGCGTCAAAGCATTTTTTAAGAATACATTTTATGGTGCTATTTTTGTAATAGTTGCTATGTTAATTGACATTGGGTTGGAATTCTTATCTCAAATTCCAATCATAGGTAAATTTTTTCAATTTATAAGATTTTGGCGGCATAATGCAATGTAAAAGAATAAGGATAAGGTATAAGTATAAAGGATTCAAACCCCTTAAACATCTGGATTCCCCGATTAAATCGGAGAATGACAAACGAGATTGCTTCGCTAACGTTCGCAATGACGGGATTGAGTAAATATTTACATAATAGGAATAGAAAATGCAAAAAGAATATTTGACTGTTAGAGAGATAGTTGGACCGCTTATTCTTGTAGAGGGTATTAGCGGGGTGAAATATGATGAGTTGATAGAAATTACATTACCTAGTGGGGAAGTAAGACAAGGAAAGGTTTTGGAAATTTCCACTGATAAAGCTCTTATACAGGTTTTTGAGGGCACGAGTGGGATAGATATAGCTAAAACTCGAGTGAAATTTTTGGGTAAAGGAATAGAGCTTCCTGTTTCAGAGGATTTGATGGGCAGAGTCTTTGACGGACTGGGTAAACCAATGGACGATGGACCGGAAATAATTCCTGAAAAGTATCTGGATATAAACGGCAATCCTATTA
>CAZMXO010000185.1:0-1907 GCA_964570265.1 uncultured bacterium | reverse complement strand
TCATGCAGCTTTTTCATAACTAATTCACCTATCTCTTCTGAAGTAACTTCCTTATTCATATCATTCCAGAGTTTTTTTTCTATGTCGTTTACTATTTGCTCCAAAGCCTCCATACTTATCGGTCTTTTTTCACAGGCTGTTACAATACCGCTTAGGAGTTTTTTTCTGTCAAATTCCTCCCTGCGATTATCTCTTTTAACAACCATAATAGGAATTAACTCTATTTTTTCATAAGTAGTAAATCTCTTTGCGCATTGCAAGCACTCTCTTCTTCGTCTTATAACATTATTTTCTTTGCTTTCTCTGGAATCAATTACCTTGTCTTCCTGATGAGCACAGAATGGACACTTCATTTAAGTTAATACCTTATATTGTGCAGAAACAAATATAACACCCAACATATAGGGTGTCAAGACAAAAAAATTATTCTTTATATTCTAATTCTTCATCGCTTAAGACGTCAAGTTGAATGCCGACTTGTTTAAACATTTTTCTGCTTAAGCTGGCAGTATGATATTTTTTTTGACACACAACTCGTTTAATGCCGGCAGCGATTATTATGCGGGCACACACTGAACATGGTTCCATCTTGACATAAAGAGTAGAGCCTTCCAAAGCTACGCCTATTCTGGCTGCATGCACGATGGCATTTTGCTCAGCATGTATAGTCCGTACACAGTGATCGTGTAATGTTCCTGAATCATCTCCCTCTTCGGTTGACTTAATCATTAAATGTCCTTTTTCATCACAATGAGGGAGTCCCGGCGGAGAACCAACATAACCGGTAGAGAGAATATGATTATTCCTAACAATTACACAACCTGCCCGTCCACGTCCACAAGTAGCTCGCAAAGCTACTGCTTCCATCATTTTGATAAAATAAGCATCCCAATTTAGCCGCTCACTCATTAATTCTATTCCTTAAAACCTAACCGCTGGGCTACTTAATTGGGTATTGCTATTTCTGTATGCAGACAAGTTAAACGCTATGAAAAAACTGGTTTCATCCGCGCTATCGGATCTATTCCTTGTACTCACAATAAATTCTACATCCCAACAACACATATTATGCCAGATTGAGAACTCCTGTTTTTCCCAAGCAGATCTCTCTACGTCGTACATATTATACGCTTCAATAGCCCATTTCTTGTTAATTTCCAACCTGGTAGAATTCTCCCATAAATATCTGTCTGTATCATTGTTGTACCGAACTCCAAATGAGGTACTCAATTTATCCATGGGTTTGTATTCAATATCTCCGCTTATCGAACTTAATTCATCCTTATACATGTCATATCCGCTTTCGATACGCATACTCCATCTATCTGTGGGATTTATTCTCAAGTCGCTGGAAATGTCCGAAAAACGATGCGTAGTATGTATGTTTTGATCGTACTTAGTTCCAACATTCCAGTACAATATTTCTCTTTTACTATAACTTGTTGTTTTAATTAATTTGTTATCTTTGTCCATCGTTATGTCTTCGAGTTTCTTTTTAATTTGTACCCTGTTTATCAATGAAAAGTCAAAATAGTCTAGATCTGCCAGCCTATCAAGTTCGTCAAAATAGTAGAGATCATTCTGATCCATTTGCGGAGAAGGTCTATAGTGATAGCTTGTGATCGGCTCAATTATATGTCTTATCTTAGTTATTCTGCCAAGTTCATTTACATCCATTGTCTTATATATCTTTGTGCTTGCCTCAATATCGCCTCTGTAAACTCCTCTCAACGCATTGTCTTTGCCGTCTTTATCCCCACTAAACCATGTTTCTTCGTATCCTACAGAAGGATCTATTATTAACCAGCCAAAATATTTGCGCGGCATAGAGATTGCGCCGTTTGCATCTATGCGCTGTCTTTGAAAATTATCAGATTCCTTTTCAAGGTTTACAGCACTGCCATCTA
>CAZMXO010000184.1:0-1919 GCA_964570265.1 uncultured bacterium | reverse complement strand
CCGGAGTGTCAATAAAAGCAATGATCGGAATGGAAAATTTTTCAGCTGTTTTCATCAGCCTTAACGTTTTTCTATAACCTTCAGGGTGCGGCATTCCAAAGTTTCTGATAATATTTTCTTTTGTATTTCTGCCTTTCTGATGACCAATTACCATAACCGTCTTATTCTGAAAACTAGCCAACCCTCCTATTATTGCTTGGTCATCAGCAAATGATCTATCGCCATGAAGTTCGATAAAATTTTTCATAAAAGCATTAATGTAGTCCAAAGCATATGGTCTGTCAGGATGACGGGCAATCTGCATTCTTTGCCATGCTGTAAGATTCCGATGTATTCTTTTTTCGCTTTCAATAGCTTTTTTTTCGAGTATCTTTATCTCGTCTGAAAAATCTATATTTTCTGTAGAAGCAAATACTTTTAACTCTTTTATCCTTTTCTCCAGTTCTATGATAGGCTTTTCGAATTCAAGGCCGTTTACTGCCACTTTTTGTCTCCTATGAATTGTTATTTATCATTTTGTGTTTTAATTATGGTTACGGATATTCCAACAGGGACAAGGTCAAATAACTCTTCTACGTCTTTGTTATGCATTCTTATACAACCTTCTGTGGATTGTTTGCCAATACTCTCAGGTTTTACTGTTCCATGTATTCCATAGCCCTTCTCTGTTATTCCCATCCAGCGCGTGCCAAGAACATTCTTGGGACTATCCGCAGAGACAACAGCGCCTGCAGTATACCAAGGAGGATTTTTTAATTTATTTATTATTTTAAAATTTCCCATAGGTGTGCAGTCATTAGCTCCGCTAGCTATTATATAGGTTTTTACAAGTTCTCCATTATTTTTCAAGACGAGCTTATTAGACCTTGTATCTACATCAATAGAGAAACCGGATCCAGAAGTTATTTTTAATCTCTTACCAGGTCTTATCATAGTATTTTTCAACTTATTGCTTTTCATAATCAAATCAAGCGTAGTATTAAATTTTTTCTTGATTGAATCGAGAGTATCTCCAGCTTTTACCTTGTAAATCGTACTATCTTTTGTAGGGATAGGAGAAAACATAAGTTTTACATTTATGTCTCCAATCTCCTTGCGCGCTGAAATTTTTAATTCGTCATTATCAGATTTTAAAATAACTTTCTCAAATAAAGCAAGAGCATTTAAGAATTCATTTTGAAGTTTGTAAACACGAGCTTTGGCATACAGAGCATTATAAAAGATATTACTATTTGGATATTCATTTAATATATTGTCATACAGGTCATTTGCTTTTTCAAGATCACCTTTTGTTTGTGCTAATTCACCCAGTTCAAGTAATGCTTCGTCAATATATTCCGAATTTTTGAACTGACCTGTAATTCTATTCAGAAGAGTTTCGGACTTTGCTGAATCTCCAATTTTTTTGTTGCATACTGCAAGTCTATAAACAAGTTCTGACTGTTTTCTTTCAGATGCAAATTTGCGTTTTTGGTTTTTATCTAATAAATCAGCATATATAGTCTTTGCTTCTTCAAACTCACCTTTATTATAAAATACATCAGCTTTTTTATACTGATCAGAAATGTTTTTTTGAAGAAACTGAGAGTATGCCTGCCATCCAACATAGACAGCAATTATCAGTATCATAGTAACTAATATGAATTTTGTGTTTTTTTTCTTCATCCCTATTTCCCTTTTTCATAGATTTTACTTCTGTTAAAGTCCAAGATCATTTCCGACACTGTTCCGTACCTTTTGTTTAGTTTTTTTTCTATTGCCTTCATCACACAATTTTCAGTATTTTTTTGTATGTTAGAATCGTAATAAGAGAGAGGTCTTGGTTGCGTATGTATATTGATGTGAGCTCTCATAATCTCATTTTTATCATTTCCTTGATAAGGAACTCTGCCGGTCAGCATTTCGTATATAAGTATTCC
>CAZMXO010000183.1:0-1941 GCA_964570265.1 uncultured bacterium | reverse complement strand
GACAAATTCAAAGTTACAGCTATATCAGGCAAAACTAATATCGGTCTTCTAGAAAAGCAGATAAATCAGTTTCATCCAAAATTTGTTGTTGTGATGGATGAAAATACGAAAAAACAGCTTTGTCATTCAATCAGCGATAAAAAAATAAAAGTAGAATGCGGATGTGAAGGTCTTAATAAAATATCAACACTTGATGAAGTTGATATTGTGGTATCAGCGATTACCGGTATAACAGGACTAACCCCAACCTTAGAAGCAATAAAAAAAGGCAAACATATTGCAATTGCAGCTAAGGAATTGTTGGTTACTGCGGGAGAAATTATTTTAAAAGAAGTCAGAAAAAATAAGGTGAATTTCATCCCTATAGATAGTGAACATAATGCTATTTTTCAGTGCCTTGAAGGGAGAGATAAAAAAGACATAAAACGAATTATTCTTACAGCTTCAGGAGGACCCTTTTACAAAGAAAAAAATTTGCATGATATTAGTCCTGAGCAGGCGCTAGCTCATCCAGTATGGAAAATGGGGAGAAAAATCAGCATAGACTCTGCAACACTTATGAATAAAGGTTTGGAAGTCATAGAAGCGCATTGGCTGTTTGGAATAGATATCTCAAAAATTGAAATTATTATACATCCTGAATGCATTATCCATTCTATGGTAGAATTCATTGACGGGTCAGTACTTGCCCTGCTTGGAATTCCTGACATGAAGATGCCTATTCAGTACGCATTAACATATCCGGAGCGAATGCCCACTACACTAAAATCTTTAGATTTAGCTAAAGTATCTCAACTTAATTTTTCTGTTCCAAATTTCGATAAATTTCCATGCCTGAAACTTGCTTATGAGGCAGGAACAATCGGCGGAACTATGCCCGCTGTTCTCAATAGTGCAAATGACGTTGCTGTCAATCTGTTTCTCAAGAAAAAAATAAAATTTTTAGATATTCCTCAAATAATAGAGAAGGTTATGGACAAACATAATGTTATTCAAAATCCATGTCTTGATGATATACTTGCATCTGATGCGTGGGCAAGAAAAGAGGCTCGTGAAATAGGAGAAACTTTATAAAAACATGTTTATTTTAAATTGGCTGATCCGCCTACTCCCATTCATTGTTGTAATAAGTATTCTGGTTTTCATACATGAACTGGGGCATTTTCTTGTAGCTAAATGGCTTGGCATTAAGGTAGAAAAATTTTCTCTGGGATTCGGTCCTAAGCTTGTCGGCTTTAAAAAAGGAGATACGGAATACTTGATTTGCGCGATACCTTTAGGAGGATATGTAAAACTTGCAGGAGAATCTAGCGAGGAAAAAACAGGCGCCGACTGGGAATTCTATTCCAAGAGTCCTTTTCAGAGAACGCTTGTAATACTTGCAGGTCCTCTTATGAATATACTACTTGCAGTTTTTATCTTCTCCTGTATTTTCTTTACAGGCATAGAACTGCCATACTTTGATGCTAAAATCGGAGAAATAGCCAAAGATTCGCCCAGTTACAAATCTGACCTGAAAGTAGGAGATATAATATTAGAAACCAATGGCAAACAAATTAAAGATTGGAACACGTTTCAAAATATTATCCTGACTCATCCAAATTCTACGGTATCTATGCTCATTGACAGAAACGGAGAAAGAAAAAGCATTCAGGTTGAAACAGAACTTAACAAAGAAAAAGGGGGCGGATACATTGGAATTGCCCCATTTATTCCGCCTGTAATAGGCACTGTTGAGCCTGAAAGCCCTGCATACAAAGCCGGTATTAAAAAGGGGGATGTTGTTCTATCCATTAATGATAAACAAATATCATCATGGAATGACATGACAAAGAGTATTCATAGCAGTCCAGGAGAGGAAATATCCCTTATAGTAAAGCGTGAAGGCGAACAGTTGAAAATAAGCGTTGTGCCTAAACTTAATAAAACACTAAACATTGG
>CAZMXO010000182.1:0-1987 GCA_964570265.1 uncultured bacterium | reverse complement strand
ACGACCATAGGTAACGCACTTCGTAGAGTTATGCTTTCTTCGTTAGAAGGTACTGCTGTAAAAGCTGTCAAAATAAAAAATGTTCTTCATGAATTTTCTACGATCAAGGATGTAAAAGAAGATGTTGTTGAAATAGTTTTGAATTTAAAACAGTTGATTGTAAATAGTTCAGGCAGTTCTCCTAAAGTACTGGCTGTTAAGGCTAAGGGCGCTAAAGATGTAAAAGCATCCAATATTAAAGTAAGTAGCGGAGTAGAAATTATTAACCCAGATTTACATATAGCTACACTCGGCAAAAATGGCGCGTTGGATATGGAAATTCATATTAGTAAAGGAAGAGGATACGTAACTGCAGAAGAAAATAAAGAGGAAAAGCAACCTGTTGATTTAATAAGTCTTGATTCATTCTTTTCCCCGATAAAACGAGTGAGTTATACTGTAGAAGATGCAAGAGTTGGGCAACGGACAAATTATGATAGACTAATTTTAGAAGTATGGACAAATGGAACTATTTCTCCATATGATGCTATTGTTTCTGCTGCAGAGATTATTAATGAACATTTAGTGTTATTTATAGCTCCTGAAAAAATCAAAATTGAGGAAGTAGAGCAGGTTAGTGAAGACGAGAAAAAAAGAGACAAGTATTTGACACAGAACATAAACGAGTTAGAATTATCTGTTAGAGCGTGCAATTGTCTGAGGGCGGCAAATATTAAAACAATTGAAGAACTTGTGCGAAAGACAGAAGCCCAAATGCTTAAGTATAGAAATTTTGGGAAGAAATCCTTGAATGAAATAAAGGACATTTTGGTCAAAATGGGATTGGATTTTAAGGGTAAGTCAGGAGTTTCAAATAATTCAAAAGAAGAGAAAAAAGAAGAGAAACCAAAAACTAAAGCTAAAAAGAAGAAGTGAAAAAAAATGCGGCATAGAAAAGCAGGCAGAAAATTAGGTCGGACGTCGAGTCACAGGAAAGCTCTGTTTATGAATTTATTATGTGCTCTGTTTGAGTATGAAAAGATTAAGACAACAGAAGCAAAAGGTAAAGAGATTAAAAGATTAGGTGATAAATTAATCGGTTTAGCAAAAAGAGGAGATCTGCACGCTAGGCGCATAGCGGCAACTACAATTATTAATAAAAAAATATTAACAAAGTTATTCAATAAAATTGCTCCGGAGCTTAAAGACAGGCAAGGTGGATATATTCGTTTAATAAAGATAGGCACACGGCTCGGAGATGCTGCTTCGCAGGTTATTGTAGAAATTGTCAAATAGGGACAGGTTGTGACCTGTCCTGTCTCTAGAGGAAATAACATCATGCCGATAAAAATTATTCTTAATAAATGCACAGGTTGCGGAAAATGCATCCCTGTCTGTCCATTCTCCGCCATAGAGGTAGTAGAGAAAAAAGCTAAAATCATGGACAATTGTACATTATGCGGAGCATGTGTAGATGCATGCAGATTTGATGCGATAGTTTTGGAAAAAGATAAGAAGAAAATACTGAATGAGGGATACAAAGGTGTCTGGGTTTTTGCAGAACAAAGAAATAACGAACTTCAAACTGTAACACTGGAATTATTAAATGAGGCAAGGAAATTAGCAGATATATTAAAGGAAGAATTATCGGTAGTTTTACTTGGGAATAAAGTCGATAAAATTGCCAAAGATCTGATATTTTTTGGTGCGGACAGGGTATATCTAGCGAGTGATGCTAAGTTGGAATCTTATCAGAATAGTGTGTATGCGAATATTTTAGCTGATGTAATTAATAAATATAAACCGGAGATTTTTCTTATTGGAGCAACGACGATAGGTAGGTCATTAGCTCCAAGACTAGCTGTAAGGATTCAGACTGGTTTAACTGCAGATTGTACAGAACTGGGTATTGACTTAGATAAAAGACTGTTATTGCAAACTAGACCTGCATTTGGTGGCAATATTATGGCAACAATTATATGTCCACAGCATCGTCCTCAGATGGCAA
>CAZMXO010000181.1:0-1992 GCA_964570265.1 uncultured bacterium | reverse complement strand
CACTTTTAAGATGCACCAAGAAGTTTGACGGTGTTTCTATGACAAAGACACAATTAAAAGTTTCAAAACAGGAAATAAAAGAAGCAAGGGTTGTTCTGGTAGATGATATTCTCAAAGCAGTAAAAGAAGCAAAGCGCAATATAGAGAACTTTCATAAGAAACAGATCCACGGAAGAAAGAGCTGGTATCGCGGAAGTACAAAGACCGTTTTGCTTGGAGAAAAATATACTCCTATCGAAAGTGTGGGTGTATATATTCCTGGCGGTGTTGCGCCTCTTGTATCTTCTGTATTGATGACTGTTATTCCTGCAAGGTTGGCTGGAGTTAAAAGGATTGTTGCCGTTACGCCGCCACAAAAGAATGGACATATCAATAAATATATATTAGCTGTACTTGATTTACTCAAGGTAACGGAAGTATATAAAATCGGAGGAGCGCAGGCAATTGCTGCGCTAGCTTTTGGCACAAAGACAATTGCCAAAGTGGATAAGATTGTCGGGCCTGGTAATATATATGTTGCTACTGCCAAGAAACTGGTTTACGGAGTAGTTGATATAGATATGATTGCAGGTCCCAGTGAAATAGCAATTGTTGCGGATAAGGATGCAAATCCTCGATATATTGCAGCAGATATTATTTCTCAGGCTGAACATGGAGAAAACGGAAAATTTATCTTAATCACAACATCAAAGCTTATTGCGGAAAAAGTCAATGTATTGATAAAAAAACAAGTTGCTTTATTGCACAGAAAGAAGGCTATTGAGAAATCGCTGGATAAGGGGAAAAGGATATTGATTGTAAAGACTCTGGATGAAGCGGTATCAGTAGTAAACAAAATGGCTCCGGAACATCTGGAACTTCATGTTTGTGAGCCGCAGAGGCTTGCAAAGAAGATAAGAAATGCAGGAGCAATTTTTCTCGGAGAATGCAGTCCTGTATCAATAGGAGATTACATTGCAGGACCAAATCATGTCTTGCCAACCGATGGTATGGCAAGGGTTTTTTCACCGTTGAGTGTTGAGGATTTTCTGAAAAAGTCCTCAGTTATCTGTTATAGTAAGAAAGGGCTGAAGAGGATTAGAAAGTCATTGAGTTTGCTGGCAGATTTGGAAGGAATGGAAGCGCACAAAAAATCTTTGTTAATAAGATTGGAAGATGAATAATGAAAACAAATTTAGATTTGATACTTCGGAGGAACATAAAAAAGCTAAAACCTTATTTAACTGAAAAAACCAATTGTAAGGTTAAGCTTGATGCTAATGAAAATCCTTTTGATTTTCCTATGGAATTAAAAGAGATTATACAAAAGGATTTGTTCAAGTACCCATTCAATAGATATCCTGATCCTGATGCGTCTGAAATAAAGAAATTACTTTCAAGACAAATGAATGTGGACAAAACCAGAATAGCAATAGGGAATGGAGCTGATGAATTAATACAATCCTTAACACTGACTTTTGGGGCAAGAGGATCATTATCCTTTTACCCCTCATTTTCAATGTATGGAATAATATCAACAATATGTAATACAAAGACCAGAGTTATAAGTCTGGACAAGAAGTTTGATATTAATGCGGAGACTACGTTAAAATATATTAAGAAGAATCAACCCAGTCTCATTTTTATCGGATATCCCAATAATCCGACAAGTAACAGCTTTTCCAAAGAGAAAATAGTAAGCATTGTAGAAAATTCATCAGGACTTGTTGTAATAGATGAAGCTTATTCGGAATTTTCTAGGAAAACATTTCTGCCCTTGATTAATAAGTACGATAATCTAGTTATATTAAGAACCTTTTCCAAAGCATACGGCATTGCAGGTTGTAGAATAGGATATATGATAGCTTCAGAAAAAGTAGCTGAACAGGTTAATAAAGTAAAGTTACCATTTAACTTGAATTCTATTTCACAGCGCATAGGAGTCGTGGCATTAAAACATAAGAAAAAATGCAATGAAGCTGTTGAAATTATTATCTCTGAAAGATCCAGACT
>CAZMXO010000180.1:0-1997 GCA_964570265.1 uncultured bacterium | reverse complement strand
CATAAATGTGAAAGCTGTCTGTTATGTCAGCATATCTGCCAACAATAACTTGTTCATTAATTTTCTTACTTATGCGGGCGGCTACTAGTTTCTGCAAGTCGGTTAAGGCAAATATATTCATAAATGCAGCTTTAAAACCGTCTCTTGAACGCCAATGTGTGTTCATATTCAATACTAATCTCTTCTGCTCTCCTATTGAAAGTCTGAACCAGCATCTTTGAAGACATGGTGGATCATAAGTAGGCGGATCGGTTTTAGGATTCCATGTTATTGCCTGAGCTCTACGGCTATAAGGAGTCTGTGCGAGTTTATTTACAACATAATCTATCTGATCAATCTCCGTGTTCTCTGTCTCATATCCAAAAAGTCGTTTGTGATACGTGTATGTCCATTTCCCTTCTTCAGGATTAATCCAGTGATCATGAACACCTTCGACTACTTCCTGACGATAGACCTCTAGTTCTTCAAGTCCCGCTGGAAAAGCACGGTGAATGCGCGGTTCAGCAAAGGGATCATCCACAACCATTATCATTGTGCAATCTCTGCTGGGAGGATCACCTTTTTTATCATACTCGGTTTTTATCTTGAGCCCTTTATTCCACGTCTCAAGCACTGCTTTTTCCCACGCCTCTGCTAAAGTTCTGCCTCTAACAGATATAACAGGTATATTCCCTGCATTCATTATTTCCCCCTAATTTGTCACATCTTGTATCTAGTAAAATCCTCTACATTAAGATTTTTTAAAAGGCTTTTCGAATCTTCAATTTTTCCTTCAGCTTCTTTAATATTAATCGTTGTAGCCTGCTCAATTACTTTTTCATCAACAAGAATAGGAACTTCAGAGCGTAATGCTAGGGCGATTGCATCGCTTGGCCGCGAATCAATAAAAAATATTTTTCTTCCTAATTTAATCTTTATTTTTGCAAAAAACGTGTTCTCATTAAAGCCATCTATGGTTACTTCCAATATTTTTGCTCTGCATACTTCAATTACGGATTTTATAAGATCATGAGTTAATGGTCTTGCCGAACCTAATCCAACTAATTTCGTTGCAATAGCGCTTGCCTCAGATATTCCTATCCATATAGGAAGAGTTCTTTTTTTATCACTATTTTTCAATATTATAATAGGCATATTATTCGTTGGATCAATTGCCACGCCTGAAACAAACATTTCTATCATATTCATTCTACTGAATTCCTTTTTCTATTCATATTCCAATCTGGGCTATCATACTGTAATTTATTCAGCTTTTCAACAAAAGCTATGTTTTTATTTATGCTCTTCTATAAACTTAATCGTCTCATCAAAACTTCTAATACCTGCTCTAGCACCCATAGCTTTCACACAACACGCTCCAACGGCACAGGCAAGTTCAGCCGTCTTGTTTAAGTTCCAGTCTTTTAATACACCTGCTAAAAATCCGGCAGCAAAAGCATCTCCGGCACCGGTAGCGTCAATTGCATTAATATTAAAAACCGGAAATTTTACAACTTCACCTTTAGAAGACTTAACAAAACAGCCTTCACTGCCCATTTTTAAGCCAACAATTTTCATCCCATATTTAAGAAAGAAATTAGTTATATCTTCTGCTGACTCCAACCCTGTTATCATTTTTGCTTCCTCAATACTAGGCAGAAATATATCTATGTATTTCAAACAGGGCTCAATGGTTTCAAGCCACTTCCCCTTGGCATCCCATGCAGTATCTAATGATGTTGTGATACCCATGTTTCTTGCTTTTTCTAAAACATGCGCTGTTTGAATTCCGTCAAAGGTTGGCATAAGCAAACTTCCCGCAACATGAAGAATTTTACAGCCCCTAATGATATTCCAGTCAACATCATCTTCTGTGAATGTTCCATCTGCACCATAACAATGTATAAATCTCCTTTCCCCGTCATCCTCAACTAATGCCAATGAACATGACGTATTTGTCTCTTTATCTCTCTTTATCCCTTCAACATTCAATCCACTCTTAGACATTTCCCCTACAA
>CAZMXO010000179.1:0-1999 GCA_964570265.1 uncultured bacterium | reverse complement strand
CATGGCAGCCCTCCCGCTTGGGGACGGATTTTACGCAGATTAAAAAAATAATTGCAGAAGGTAAAATCGGGAAGGTATTCAGTATTCAAAGAAATTTTTTATTCTATGATGTGCGTAACGACTGGCAGACAAAGAGCAAATTCGGTGGAGGATATCTCCTGAACTGGGGAACTCATCTCATTGATCAGGTTATAGAACTTGTTAATAAACCTGTAGAAACTGTTTGGGGAAAGCTCTGGCAGGTCATTAATCCAGGAGACGTTGAGGACACTTTTAAAGCTATTCTTACTTTTAAAGATTCTAATATAGTTGGCGAAATAAATGTCGGCATTGGTGTAGAGCAGCTTCCCAGATGGTTTATACAGGGTTCACTTGGAACAATTACATCAGATGAAAAATTTATCTATGTAATTGTTCCGAAAAAGAAACAAGAATTTATTACAGGTATTCCTGGAGACAGCGAGAAGGGAGATATTATAGAGAGAATGCCTGTTGGGAAGTTTCTTTACGGCGATGCCTCTGTAATTTATAAAGAATTAGCTGAAGTGATACACGGGAAAAAATCTTTGTCGGTTACCCCCGAAAGCGTTGTAAACCTTATGAAAGTATTGGATGCCGTCCGAAAATCCAATAAAAATGGACGAACAATAAAGGTATGACATCCAGGGAACGAGTTTTAAAGACACTTAAACATTCTGAACCTGACAAAGTTCCTTATGATTTGTCAGCAACAACAGTAACCGCAATAACAAAAACCGCCTTTATAAACGCGATGAAGTTGCGAAATCTTCCGTGTGATTTTACAATGCACGATGATATACAACAAGTCGTTATTCCATCAAAACAGGTTCTTGATTATTTAGGGGTGGATACTGTAAGGCTTGGACCGCCACGTGTCTATAATCTCGAAGAAAAAGGAACCAAAAAGGGTAAAATAATAAGTTATCGAGATGAATGGGGCATAACATGGAGTATGAACACGGAGTCGGATTTTTATTTTAACGAAAATACTGTATATCCTCTTCAGAATGCAAAAACCATTGAGGATTTGAAATCGTATGATTTCCCAAATCCTGATAAAACAGTTAACTTTGATATATTAAGAAAAGAACTTGAGACAATACCTGATGATAAGGCACTGATAGTTGACCGCAATTGCGCAGGATTATTTGAGATGGCTTTCAGGATAAGAGGCTACGAAAATTTTTACATGGACCTGGCTACATCTCGCAAAATGGCTGAGTATTTAATTGATAAAATACTGGAAGTAAAAATGCGATACTGGGATAGTGTTCTTTCATTTGCAGGAAAGCGAGCAGATATTATCGCTGAATGCGACGACCTTGGTACGCAGCAAAGTTTATTGGTCTCACCTGATATGTATAGGCAGATTCTCAAACCAAGACAGAAGAAACTATTGTCTTTTATCAAATCAAAAGCTCCTAAAGCAAAAATCTTCTTTCATAGCTGCGGCGCAATATCAGAAATAATCCCGGACCTTATTGAAGTAGGAGTAGATATATTAAATCCGGTTCAAACTAACGCTTCGGGTATGAACGCAGAAAAATTAAAAAAAGAATTTTCAAAAGACATTTGTTTCTGGGGAGGAGGAATTAACACACAGGAGACTCTGCCTCATGGAACACCTGAGCAGGTTAAAGACAATGTAAAAAAATCCGTTAACATACTTGCTAAAGATGGAGGATATGTATTTTCTGCTATTCACAATATTCAGGCAGATGTCCCTGCAGAAAACTTCTGGGCAATGTGGGAAGAGTTTCAGAAAATAAGATAATAAACAAAAACAAAATGGGGGTAAAGATGAATATTTCGGTTTGCACAATTGGTTTGAGACATAAAAAGGCAGAAGAGGCTTTTCGGATTATTGCAAGTGTAGGAGCTGAGTATGCTGATGTCTTAGCCTATAGCAAAGATGCACATCTCTCAAGAGATATGAGTAAAAGCAGGAGAAAGGAGCTAATTAACTTAGCAGAAAAAC
>CAZMXO010000178.1:0-2001 GCA_964570265.1 uncultured bacterium | reverse complement strand
TCGCCTTTGCTCAATACTATATACTGCAACCCGCTCTCAGTCGTAACCACATTCTCTTTTTTCTTATTCTCTGCAAGAAATGCTTCCCCTTGCTTTTCGTTTTCTTTGCCTAGCACTTCCATTTTCTTTTTTTGCTCCTCCATAAGTTTCATTTGCTTCTCCTGCATTTTCTTGGAGAAAGCCGTTAATTCTTTTCCTATCTCTTCCTGAGTAAGCAGTAGCTTCTTATCTTTAAAACTATCTTCTATGCCCTGAGCCGCAGCAGAGAAGTCAATATCCTCTTTTATCTCTTTCAGGCTGCTTCCAAGCTGCAGACCGATAGAATAGCTCAGCTTCTCACGAGCAGTATTTAGCCCGATTCCGCTAACAGCAGCAACTTCTTCCTTTACTACACTATCATCCTTAGGAACAATCGCTTCTTCCTTTTTTACAGCACATGCCTGAGACGACAGCAACAACCCTACTCCAACCAACATTACCAAAACTCTCTTCATCCCAATCTCCTTTTCTTAATTGTTATCGACGCTAGATTATATCTATAACCGGTTTTTAGTGCAAGCAATAATATTGCCTAATCTTCGATTTTGAGATACTATGAAAGCAATGGGCATAATACAAGAACATGATCAGGTAAAATTAGTAATAAGTATTTTTTCTCAGGATAAGAATTTAATAGATTCTGTGATAAAACTGCTTGTGGATAAGTTTGGGAAAATAGATTTTAAGACAAAGTTATTAGACTTCAATCAAACTAACTATTATGAAACGGAAATGGGCAAAGCTCTGTTCAGAAAATTTGTGAGTTTTGAGAGGCTGATAGAACCTAACAGCATCAGTGATATAAAGATATATACAAACAAACTTGAAAAAAACATCTCCCCGTCATGGAAGACTGATATAAAAAGAGATGTCAACATTGATCCCGGATATTTAAGCTTTTCAAAACTTGTTCTTGCAAGCACAAAAGACTTTTATCACAGAATATATCTGGATCATGGCATCTATGCGGAAATAACGCTTGCCTTTAAAAAAGAAACTCACTCCAAAGGAAACTTTCAGCCTTTCCAATGGACATATCCAGATTATGCGTCTCAGGAATATCGCAATATGTTTAACCAAATAAGAAAAATATATAAAGAAGATGTGGGCAAAACTGTCCCAATTCAAAGGGGGATTAGAAAGTGAAGAAACCTGAACTGGTTGCGCCTGCTGGAAACCTTGAAAAGCTAAAAATTGCGATTAATTATGGAGCTGACGCTGTCTATATCGGCGGAAAAAGATGGAGCCTCAGAGCAAGAACAGATAACTTTACACTGCCTGAAATCAAAAAAGCGACTGACTATGTTCATAAACGTAACAAAAAGATATATGTCGCGCTTAATATATTCGCGCATGATAAGCACTTTATTGGATTAGAAAATTATATAAAGAAACTCTCTAATATTGGCGTTGATGCATATATAGTCTCTGATCCGGGGATTATCTCTGTTATTCAAAAAATAAATCCTGAGGCAAATATCCATCTTTCCACTCAGGTAAGTACTTCAAATCAGCTAAGCGCGGAATTCTGGAGAAAACAGGGCGTAAAAAGAATTGTATTATCCAGAGAGCTTTCAAAAACGGAGATAAAAAGCATTACCAGAAAAACAAAATGCGGGATAGAGATATTTGTTCACGGAGCCATGTGTATAGCTCATTCAGGAAGATGTTTGCTTAGTAGTTTTATGACAGGAAGAAGCGCTAATCTTGGAGACTGCGCCCAGCCCTGCAGATGGAAATATTTCCTTAACGAAGAAACAAGACAGGGTGAATACTTGCCTGTTTTTGAAGGAGAAAGAGGCACATTCATATTTAACTCAAAAGACCTCTGCCTAATAGAACATATCCCTGAAATCTTTAAAACAGGCGCACATGCTATGAAAATTGAGGGAAGAATGAAAAGCCTTTACTATATAGCATGCGTAATAAGAGTATATCGGGAAGCAATTGATGAATATGCGT
>CAZMXO010000177.1:0-2099 GCA_964570265.1 uncultured bacterium | reverse complement strand
TTTATCACACCAATCCAGAATTTCATCTCCATCAGGAATAGAAATAATTGGAACAGCAGAGTAAACATCTTTTCCTGATTCCATTGCCTGAATACACTGTGGTGCATGCAGCCATGGCTGTGTAATTATTACCAATGCATCTAAATCAGCCTTGCAAATATCATCAAACGTCTCATATACATCTGAAGGTTTAAATTTATCTTTAAAAAATGGATCTTTTGCAAATTTTGCAATGCGTTCCGGTTCACGGTCGCAAAGCGCAATCCTATCCACTAAAGGATGGCTCTTGAATAATGGCACAAACGCTGACCCAAAAGCACCTAAACCAACCAGTCCTAAACTTATACCCATAATACCAGCTCCTTTTGCTTGTTTATTTCCACTTTCTGATTGTTTTATTCGCCTGTATATCCATTCTTTTTCCATATTTTCTTTGCATATGCCATTCCTTTTTTGGTGGGTTTGATATTGCCAAGGATACTTGGCCAAGGATCACCTTTCTTTCGTTGTGTCGGATCAGGACTCCAATGATCATTCTCGTATTTTTTTCTCACTGTCTCTTTTCTAAAGTCCGGTATGTCCAGTGTGTTTGAATCGTTTAATGCCGAACGATATGCAAGAATTCCTACACATGACATTGCAACACCACGGTACACATCAAGAAAGGGCTGTTTCCCCTTGCGAATTGCTTCTGCAAAATGATAATTCATAAAAAAATCGCCACCACCATGACCTGCTTTTTTTGCTATGTCTGCAAACGCAGGAAAATTAGGCGCGTATGTCTGTTCAATAGGCTCTGTGATCTTTTCGTGGTACTGTTCTCTCACAATCCGAAGCATGTTTCTTGTCCCATGACGCAGGTTTTCCATAAGCCCCTGGCTGCCGTGAATTCGCACCCATACACCATGTCCGCGTAAACCATATTGCAAGAGCTTTACCACCGCGCCATTGTCCATGCGCAGAGCTATCATTGAAGCCATATCCTGACGCTTGACATCCCGATTGTTTCTGGGATCATCTTTGCGGCGTGTAATCACAAATCCATTTACCTTGACCGGCATAGTTTCAGTTATAAACATAATAGGCGCCAGTGAGTGAGTACAATAATAAGTGGCAGGTATCCAGTTTCTCCAGTGGTTTATGCCGGGCGAAAGGCTGTTGGCTCCGTCTGCAGACATTGGATGTACATACTCGCCCTCACCATACATGAACTCACCAACCTTACCAGCCTTGTAGAGACGGCGCATCTCCTGGTTGAAAACCATGTATGGATAATTCTCAGCAAACATATAGATTTTTTTGCTTTTTTCAACCTCGCGTATAAGTTCTACACCCTGCGCAATTGTAAAGCATGCTGTAGTTTCACTCATAATATGTTTTCCTGCTTTTAATGCCTTGATAGCGAACGGCGCATGCTGATGAAAATAATTCGCAAGAATAACCGCATCCATATCATGTTCAAGAAATTTATCATAATCCGTATAAGTAGTTACACCAAGTTCATCCCCTAATTTCTTTAGTTTCTCCTCCCATTTGTCACATATTGCAACTAATTCCATACCTACTAATTCACCTGCGCCTTTTGCAAAACCTGCTCCTCTTCCTACACCCACAACACCTACTTTAATCTTATCAGCCATGTTGCTTTTTCCTTTTTGTTAAAAGTTAATTTAAGTTCTTTCATGCCTTTTTATAAATTCTTTAAATAAATGATTATATTTGCAATGAGATGCTTTATCCGGAGTTATTATTTTTGCCTTACCACCAATAGCATTAAACCCTTCTGTTTCATCTTTGAAAATACCTGCACCGATTCCTGCCAGGATTGCAGCGCCTAATGCACCCGCATTCTGGCCATTAAGCAGTTTTACCTCAAGTCCAGTCACATCAGAAAATATCTGTGGCCATATTGGACTTTCAGATGGTCCGCCAACCATAGTTATGTTATTGGCAGCAACGCCTGCAGACGATAATTTTTCTATTTTCTCACGCATCTTATACACCACTCCCTCCATTACAGCTCTGCTGATATCTCTAGTATTGTATGAACGCTTAAGATAAGAAAGATTGCTTTCAATAGTTTTAATATCATCAAACAT
>CAZMXO010000176.1:0-2155 GCA_964570265.1 uncultured bacterium | reverse complement strand
CAGCAAAGGATTTTTTCTTAATACCTGAAATCTGCCCTGCCAGATTGTCTTGCTAAGACCTGTTCTAATTGCATTTTCTGGAACTTTAAAACCAAATAATCGAAGCTCCTCTGCTACCGCAACAGCCAATACTGCATTAGTTACTTGATGCTCTCCAAGCAAACTAATTTCTAAATTATCATATAAACACTTATCTCCTTCAATCCAGAATGTTTGCGTATTAATATCAGAACTTGTTTTTCCCCACTTATACTCAGAATTAATATCAACCAGTTTGGCTTTCTTCTCCTTTGCTATGTTGCTAATTACGTCAATCACTTTCTGTTTTTTGCAGCCGCTTATCACTACGTTGTTTTCTTTTATTATGCATGCTTTTTCATAAGCTATATCTGTAATTCTCTTACCAAGCACATCTGTGTGTTCAAGCCCAACATTAGTTATTACGGATATAATCGAATTACACACGTTTGTTGCGTCCAATCTCCCGCCCATGCCAGTCTCACATATCAAAACATCTATGTTCTCATCAGCAAAATACCTAAAAGCTAAGGCAGTAATAATCTCAAAATAAGTTGGATGATCCATATCAAGCGTATTCCTCATATGCTTGACAGCCTCCTTTATATCAGAAACGATTGATACTACTCTTGTCTTAGGAATAAACTTTTCTATGATTTCAGATTCTTGACCGATGGACTGCGTTTTTACAGCTATTCTTTCTCTGAAATCAATAAGATGCGGAGATGTATAAACACCAACCTTATACCCTGATAAAGCGATTATAGAACTTGTAAATGCAGCAACTGAACCCTTGCCATTCGTTCCTGCAATATGCACTGCTTTGAACTTATGATGAGGATTTCCAAGCAGATTAAGTAGAACCTTTATATTATTTAATCCGAATTTTATACCAAAGTATTGAAGATTATTCAGATATTTTAATGTATTAGGGTAGGACATCTACTTACTGCAAGAATCAAAATGCTTAATAATATCTATAAGTTTTTGCCTTAATTCGCTGCGATCAACAATCATATCAATCATACCATGTTCAAGAAGAAACTCTGATCTTTGAAAACCCTCCGGAAGCTTTTGATGAATTGTCTGTTCTATTACTCTAGGACCGGCAAATGTTATTAAAGCACGCGGTTCAGCAATTATCACGTCTGCCTGAAATGCAAAACTTGCCGAAACTCCTCCTCCTGTAGGATCAGTTATTACCGAGATAAACGGGATTTTTTTATCACTTAAGCGAGCTACGGCCGCGCTTGTTTTTGCCATCTGCATAAGAGAAAACATTCCTTCATACATTCTTGCCCCGCCTCCTGAGCCTGATACACTTATGAATGGAATTTTTTTATCTATTGCAAGTTCTACAGCTCTTGTAACCTTTTCGCCAACAACGGAGCCCATGCTTCCCATAATAAATCTATAATCTGTAAGCGCAATGGACACATGAAAGCTTCCAATATCTCCTTCACCATACACAGCAGCTTCCTTTAAACCTGTTTTCTTCTGCTCCTGCGCTATCTTATTTTTATAATTTTTGTAAGACTTAAAATTTAATGGATCCGCTGATTGCATATTCTTGTCGTATTCAATAAAAGTATTCCTATCTATTAATTGGATAATTCTTTCTTGTACGGATATTCTATTATGAAATCCGCATTTTGGACATACACTGAGATTTTTATTCAGATTCTTATTGTAGATAATTTCCCCGCATCCGGGACATTTTGCCCACAGACCGTCAGGAATATCCCTCTTCTTTGTAGCCGGAAGTACAGTATATTTCCGTTTACCAAACCACGCCATTTATGCCTCCATATTAGCTGATTTGATTCTACATAAGAAGATATATGTTGTCAAGCGAACGGCCCTTCTATAACGCGAAGAAAGGCATCATTCTCAGAGGGCTTTCCAACAGTAACTCTCAGGCAATTTTTTAGCAACTTATTATCTGCTACATTGCGTATTAGAATACCATTGCTAAGAAGTTTGTTAAACACGACTTCCGATGAAATCTTTGTTCTGAATAGAATAAAGTTCGCTTCTGCTGGAAATGTGTAAATTGTACTGATTTTCTGCATCTCTTTCAAAAGTCTGGATCTTTCAGAGATAATAATTTCAACAGCTTCATTGCATTTTTTCTTAT
>CAZMXO010000175.1:0-2159 GCA_964570265.1 uncultured bacterium | reverse complement strand
CCCAGATTTAATCATCCGGCAGTTAAGACAATAGGGAAACTCATGATTCCGATAATGATCGGATCAGGGGTTTATCATGTAAATATTTTTTTTGATACACTGCTAGCCTCGTTTTCTCATATAGTAGGAGAAGGAGCTGTATCAGCCCTGTACTATGCTAACCGTTTGATACAACTTCCTCTCGCAGTATTTGCTATAGGATTAGGTACTGTTATCCTGCCTTATATGGCAGGTTTTGCTTCTGAAAATAAGATTGATAAACTAAAAGAAACACTCGCGTTTTCCATAAGAATGATCCTTTTTATCAGCATACCTTTGAGTGTATTATTCATAATTTTGCGGTTACAGATTGTCCAGCTGTTATTTGGATGGGGAAATTTTCAATTCGACTCTATAAAAGCAACAAGTTTTGGATTGTTATGTTATAGCTTCGGACTTGTCGCATATTCAACTAATCAGATTATGAGGCGTGCCTTCTATGCAGTGAAAGATACAAAAACACCTCTAAAGATTGCGTGCTTGAGCATGGCTATAAACATTGTACTTAATTTAGCGCTAATGTGGCCGTTGAAGCTGGGCGGATTGGCTCTGGCAACTTCTATTTCGGCTGCATGTAGTATGGTGGCGCTCTTTATTCTTTTCGATAAAAAGATAGGTCGAATAGATTGGGTTAGCATAAAGGATACATTATTTCGTTTATTGCCCGCTTCAGCAGTAATGGCAATAACCTGTTGGCTTACATTGAGATGGATGATATGCTTTGAAGGAAACCTGCTTACAGTGCGTCTTATTCAGCTTTTTGTCCCTGCTTTTGCCGGAACTATTAGCTTTCTTATCATATCCTATTTTTTAAAGCTCAAAGAATTAAGACACGTGTTTGCGCTAATAGGAAAATTCAGGCGAAGATAAGACATGGCTTATGTCAAAACACGTTTGGTGATTGTGGCTAAACGCATTGCATTAGCTGTAGCTTGCTGAATAAGTTTTTTACATTGACCTATTTGTTCTTGTGTAGTTAGAGGACTGTTAAATTCAGTTACTATTACATCAATTCCGTTTTTGTACACTTCTTCATATCCTTCATCCACCATTCCACATACTGCGATAACCGGTTTTCTATATTTTTTAGCCAGTCTGGCAACTCCTATAGGCGTTTTTCCAAATATAGTTTGTCCGTCTATCTTCCCTTCGCCAGTTATCACAAGGTCAGCATTCTGAATATGTTTCTCAAGACCGCTTGCCTTAATAACCAGTTCTATACCACTTTTCAGGTGTGCGCCGAGAAAAGCAACCAGCCCCGCTCCTAATCCTCCAGCAGCTCCTGCACCTGCTAGATTCTCCACTTTAACCCCAATATCCCTGCGAATTACGCCGGCAAAATGTGATAGAGCCTCATCTAATTTGGGTATTTGCGCCTTAGTCGCTCCCTTTTGTGGTCCATACACATATGCTGCTCCCTTTGAGCCGCAAAGCGGGTTACTAACATCGCATGCAACTTCGAAATCGCAGGCTTTAATGCGCTTATCCATAGAGCTAATGTCTATTTTAAATAGGTTTGATAAGTTGCCTCCTCCAAATCCTATTTCTTTACCTTTTTTATCAATTAGTTTTGCTCCCAATGCCTGCGCCATGCCTGCGCCCCCATCAACAGTTGCGCTGCCGCCAATGCCTATTATGAATCTTTCGCACCCTTTTCCCATGGCATATTTTATTAATTCACCTGTTCCGTATGTAGTTGTTTTAAGCGGATTCCTTTTTTCAGGAGGCACAAGCGGTAATCCGGATGCCTCAGCCATTTCAATAACAGCGGTTTTGTTATCCCCAAGAATTCCAAATTTGGCTTTAACCTTTTTCCCAAGGGGACCTGTTACAACTTTGCTGATTAACCTGCCTCTTGTGGCTGCTATAAGACTGTCAACTGTCCCCTCTCCTCCATCCGCCATTGGGATTTTTATGGTCTCTACTTCCTGACATACCTGCTTGATTCCACTTTCAATTGCATCGCATATCTCCAGAGATGAGACAGCTCCTTTAAAAGAATCCGAAGCTATGATAATTTTGCCCATGCTTTATTTTCTCTTTATTATATACACGTTGCTAATAGCTGTGTGTGATCTGAGAACAATATAGATATCTCCGTTTTCTGCTTCAAAACACAG
>CAZMXO010000174.1:0-2160 GCA_964570265.1 uncultured bacterium | reverse complement strand
ATATAAGGCATACCAATACTTTTAAAAACATCAATCTCTTTACTGCCGCCAATTTTTTCGTCCTGTTCCTCAGGGCTCTTACCTCGTTTAAAAATACCGTATTCATTAATTTTAAGGTTATTCTTAATTCCTAATTCTCTTATTCTTATGTTGTGAGCTTTTGATCCTGTAAAGTAGTGAAGAGCTGTGCCAAAAGAATCTGTTTGAACAACCCGTATATCAATCTGTCTCCCACTCTCAATTCTGACACTTGAACGCGTATTCCCTTTTGCAAGTATTTGCTTAACATTGGGCAATGTTGTGAAGACATCCATTACTTGAGCGGGCTTATCCGATGCAACCAGTATATCGATGTCTCCTATTGTTTCCCGCCGTCTGCGCAAGCTGCCTGCAATACTGATTTTATCTACGGCTTGTATTTCTCTTAGCTGTTTAATTATCTTATCTGCAATTAGTTCTGCCTCATATATTGGAATTCGTTCCTTTGTTTCACGCAGGATTTTAATCCCGCGAAGAATATTTTCCTCTTTCTTCTCTCCCATTCCAGGGAATTTTGCCAATTTATTATCTTTTACTGCCTTTTCAAGCTCTTCAACATTTGTTATACCAAGTTCCTTGTAAATAAGAGCAACTGTTTTAGGTCCAACACTTGATATGTTCAACATCTCCAGCAATCCGGCAGGCACACTTTTTTTAATCTCTTCATATTCTTTAAGTTTTCCTGTTTGTATAAGCTCTGATATTTTTTCAGCAATACCCTCTCCAATACCAGGGATATTTATTAATTTGTCATTGATATAGATATCTTTAATGGATTGAGACAGTCCTTCAATTATTTGCGCAGCTCTTCTGTAAGCTCTTATTCTAAACGGATTTTCGGCCTTAATCTCCAGAATATCGGCTATCGAATGGAAAATGTCGGCAATTTCGCGATTATTCATATATTCATAGTTCTTTAACATGCAGACTAACAACTGCCTGTGCCCCAACAGCTTTTCCTTCTCCTATTGGTCCAAGCTGTTCATATGTTTTAGCTTTTATGCTTATTTTGTCTTTTTCAGTGTTTAATGCTTTGGCAATGTTTAATTTCATATCATCGATATAAGGAGCCATCTTGGGTTTTTCTGCAAATATGATGGTATCAATATTGTTGATTTCCATGTTTTCCATTCGTAGTATAGTGTCCATTTCTTCAAGGAGTTTGAGGCTGGAGATGCCTTTAAAAAGCGGGTCATCATCCGGAAAAAGCTGTCCAATATCACCCTTATTTAATGCGCCGAGAATCCCGTCACATATGGCATGAACTAGAACGTCTCCGTCAGAGTGAGCTTCTAATCCAAATATAAAAGGAATCTTCACTCCACCTATAATAAGATCACGGTTTGTAACTAATTTGTGTATATCATAGCCTATTCCAATTCGCATTTGTAATTTCCTCCAATTGATTTGAATTGTTTTTGGTCTGTAATCTTTATATTCGTCTCAGATCCTGGAACTATCCTGACAGGATAGTTTAATTGTTCCACCAAAGAGGCATCGTCCGTTCCCAAAAACTTATTTTCGTTAGCTATTTGATAGGCGGTTTTTATTAGATCATATCTAAATACCTGAGGAGTTTGAACTCGCCATAAGTTGTTTCTATCAACAGTTTTCTCAATGCAATTATCTTTAACTAGTTTTATTGTGTCAAATAAAGGAAGCCCTATTACAGCAGCTCCATACTTATGAGCGGCTTCTATTGATTTGTCAATAAGCTCTTGTGTAATAAATGGTCTTACTGCATCGTGAATTAATATAATATCAGGCGTATTTTTAATACTCATAAGTCCATTATAAACTGATTCCTGTCTCGTTTTGCCTCCGCAGACAATCTTCGAAACCTTTCTAATATTGTATTTTTGAATCAGCAAACGCGACTTTTCTATGTATTTTTTATCTGAAATTAGGATGATTTCATCTATGCATTTCGCCTTATCAATTATGTTTAGTGTATGAATGAGAACAGGTTTGCTATCTAGGGTAAGATATTGTTTTGGAAGGGCGGCTTTCATCCTTGCCCCGAAACCAGAATTAGGAATTAGTGCACACACTCTCATTATTTTGCCCGCGCAATATCCTTAATTTTCATTAGCCGAACAATGTTTGCAAGCTCAAGTTCAC
>CAZMXO010000173.1:0-2164 GCA_964570265.1 uncultured bacterium | reverse complement strand
CCGCCAAATATCATCAAGCATAGCCATGCAGCTAAAAGAGGAATTTTCCAGTATTTTATTTCTGTTACAATTGGCATGATTATGTCAAAGAACTTGTTCGCTAAACCATGATTTACAGCGTAGAATAAAACAACATCTATATTTGTGAAAAACCCACACATTTATACAGCTCTCATTTTATTTTAAAAGAGAAAGATTCCGTCGTAAATTCTTATAATCTCCGCCTGATTCTTCTTTTACGCCGGTATCAAACATGTCTGTTACTTCTTTATACTCTTGATCTGATAAGTTAAAATCAAATGCTTTTATGCCTTCTTTTAGCTGATTAAGGGAACTGACTCCAATAATTGGACAGGTCACGCCGCGAGATTCACGAACCCATGATATAGCTAATTGAGCAGGTGTTAGGTCGCGATCTTTGGCAAATTGAAAGAATTGCAGGATTCCGACCTTGTATCTTTCAAGCCATGTCGAAATTCGCCAGTCACTATGTCCACGGGAATCATCAGGAATGGGTTGTTCGGGCTTATATTTCCCTGTTAAGAGCCCGATTGCCATAGGCCTGTAAGTAGTTATTGCTACGTTTTCCGCCACTGCCTGCGGAAGTACTTCAACCTCAATCCCTCTCTCAATCAGGTTATAACAAACCTGATGATTGATGAATGTTTTCCATCCTCTCAATTTAGCAATGCAATTAGAATGCGCAACCAGCCATGCCGGATAGTTGGAACATCCTATAAAACGGGTCTTGCCGCTTTCAATAACATTATTAAGGGTCTCCATGATTTTCTCAGGATTCATTCCTTCCCTCGGCCAGTGAATTAAGTACATGTCAACATAATCTGTTTGAAGTCTTTTGAGACTCTCATCTATACTTGTCAGGATGCTTTTACTATCTACGCCTTTATGAACTTTTGTGGTCAAGAAAATTTCTTTTCTTCTGTTCTTCATTATGCGTCCGAGTATTTTTTCTGTCTTTCCTTCGCCATACATTGCAGCGGTATCAACAAAGTTAACTCCGTTATCCAAAGCGAATGATAGTATCCTATCTGATTCTTTTTCATCGCATCTTCTACCAAACATCATTGTGCCAAGACACATCTCGGAAACTTGTTCCTCCGAGCTTCCAAACTTAACCAGTTTCATGCAAATGTCCCCCTATTACCTATCCCGCTTTAGTCTATGCAGTTTAACTTCTGGCTTGTGATTTGTCAAACTAACGGAAACAGGAAATATCCCCAAAAACCACACACCAAAAAGTAAAAACATCCCCCTAGTTTCACCTGTGGCAAAACTATTCCCCCTTTGAAGGGGGATTCAGGGGGATGTAAAATTAAATTTATTGAGATTTTGGGTAATTTGGAGTACGGTAATATTAAGGTAGAAGTGGGTGGTTAGTGATTAGTGTTAGACGTTTAATTTTTTCCAATATGAAGGTAATTACAAAGAGTGGATATTAGAGAGCATGTTGAGCAATTTCGGAAAGCATGCGTAAATAGTTTAAAAACCTTTGAAGATATACCGAATGGGATTGAAAGCTTCCCGTATGGCGCTTGTGAAGTTTCTAGTGTTATGTTGATGACTTATTTAAAATCAATCGGTGTTGATGGAATTACTTACGTCTCCGGTACTCGTCCTTCTGATAGAGAGGGGCAGGTACAAACACATTCATGGCTGTCTTATAATGGCTCGTTTATTGATATAACCGGTTCGCAGTTTTCTGATTGTGACGACGACATACTCATTTCGAGCAACCACAAGTTGCATGCTTCTTTCGACTATGAAGATCGTGGAGCTTCAGACATTTGTCAATACAGTGCCAAAGGATCGGTTGACTATGTGCCCTTCTATAAAAATGTTGTTAATAAAATAAGTAAAAATGGATAAATTCCCCACTAGAAAATCTGTCAGATTAAAAGAATATGATTATTCGCAATCGGGATATTATTTTGTAACCATATGCGCAGAAAACCGCGAACAGATTTTTGGGACCATTGAAAATAATTATGTGATATTGAATTGTGTGGGGAACATGATTGATCAATGGTGGCAGAAAATGTTCGAAAAATACAACGATATATCCATTGATAAATATGTCATTATGCCCAATCATATACACGGAATAATAAACATTGCTGTAGGGGCGATTCCATGTAATCGCCCG
>CAZMXO010000172.1:0-2181 GCA_964570265.1 uncultured bacterium | reverse complement strand
AAAAACGCAAAAAAAGTTGACTTAGTAGTTATCACTATACGGCATGACCAGCATGGTGTTGATGAGTTCAATTATGGCGTTCATATTATGGAAGGGATACATGGACTTTTAGGTCCATGAGTTGATTCAGTAAAATATATAGGTACTGCTACAAAAGTTGAAGCCCTTGTTGAACAATATTATGTAACATGGAAGAATGGCATAAAGGTTATATATCAGCTTCAAACCGGTATATGGCAGCCATTTGATGTTGTTATAACTACAAATAAAGCTATTCATCACTTTAGAGTTGATATAAAACAGATTTACGATGCCATTCTAAAACGTATTTTCGACTATATGGAAAAGGGTATTGAAATGACACCGATTACTGACCTCACCGAAACAATAAAGATATATCTTGCAGGAAAGGCATTAAGAGAGCAGGAAAGAGCAGAGATAAAACTTGAGGATTTAACGCTTGAGGATAAAGGATATGACGGCTATGCTTTTGAGAAGCAATACGCTCTTGCTGCGAGAAGTAAAAAATAGGAGAAAAATCGTATGAGACAAAAGAGAAAATATGTTGCGATAGACGAGAAGGGAGTTATTTCAGTAGAGGAGGGGTCAATACCAGAACCTGGTTATGGAGAGGTTCTGGTAAAAGTACATGCCAGTTTAATCAGCCCAGGAACGGAACTCGGTGGTGTAATAAATGCACGAAAAAATCCAAGGAAGAAGAAGACAAAGCGAGCATTTGGCTATAGTAACGCAGGAGAAGTCATTAGTACTGGAAATGGATGTGGGCATATTAAAAAAGGAATGAAAGTAGCTTGCATGGGAGGAGAAGCTCCTCATGCCAGTCATGCTTGTGTGCCTCGTAATTTGTGTGTTCCTATTCCAGATGGAGTAAGCTATCAGGAAGCAACCTTTGCATGTCTTGGAGCAACTGCGCTTCAGGCAATACGAAGAGCAGAATTACAACTTGGCGAAAACGTAGCTGTATTAGGGTTGGGAATTGTTGGTCAGCTATGTTCTCAATTGGCTAAGATTGCAGGATGCCACGTTATAAGCTGGGATAGCTTACCTCTACGTTTGAAAAAGGCAGAAAAGATAGTTGACCAAATAGTAAATATAAAGAAAAATGATCCTATTTCCCTGACGAATGAATTTACACGTGGCTATGGACTTGATGCAGGATTCATTTGCTTTGGAGGCGAGGCAACAGAAGCTTTTAAACAATTAGTTGCGTGCATGAAAACTGCGCCTGATACTCATAAAATGGGACGGATTGTTATTGTTGGAGGAGCAAGCATCACTCATACCTTTGCAGCAGGACTCGGCAATCTGGATGTTCTGAGTTCAGCTCGAACAGGACCTGGATATCATGACGAAAACTGGGAGCATGGACATAGTTATCCGCCTGTTTTTGTCAAATGGACTACACAACGTAATCTTGAAGAAATTTTGCGATGGATAAAGGAAAAACAAATAGATGTTAAGGTTCTTATTACTGACGAAGTGCCGCTTATTAAGGCGCCAGAGGTTTGCGAGAAACTAATTCAACATCCAGATCAAGCATTAGGTGTGATCTTATTACCATAATTTTTACCTAAAAAAGGAGAGAAGAAATGTCTGCAAAAGAAATTAGAATAGAAAAAGCAAACTGCAACTTTGAAAGGGAACAGCTTATCAGACCATTTGGATTTAAGGGTGGTTATTTAAGTGAACTATGGCAATCTGTCTCTTCTTTAACTGGTACATCGGGCAATATAGGTCTAGGTATTGGAACACAGAGTGTGCTCTGGAGTGATGCATCTGTGTTTAGCTCTCATAGTGAAGCAGGCGGTAATACGTTGATGTTCGCTATGACACAATTTGCTCTAAAGCGAGTGAAAGGACTTGTGTTTTCTAACCCTATTGAGCTATTGGAAGAACTAGTTCCTCAGATACATGAGTATGGTAAAAAAATAACTAATAATCCTGATTTAAGACTAACCTTTGCACTAAACTCACTGGTTGGAGTTGATAATGCTGCATGGATGTTGTTTGCAAAAGAAAACAATATTACAAATTTTGATGATATGATACCTGAAGAATACAGAGACTCTATGTCATACAGACATAAAAAACTTGCCAGTATTCCGTTAATGGCTTATGCAATCCCTTTGAAGGAAATTATAGACGCTGTAAAGGATGGTT
>CAZMXO010000171.1:0-2200 GCA_964570265.1 uncultured bacterium | reverse complement strand
TAACGATGGGATGAGCCTCTCGCAAAATTCATTTCCATAATATACTCGAGTATATCTATGATTTAGATATCCTAACTGACTAACTTTAGTAATAAAGACTGTTTTTTCCATTTAATTAGTTACGTTTTTTTAGTTTATAATTACTTCCAGCTAAGAAAAATGCAATTTTGCCTTGTTTTTCTTTTTTCGCGAATACCAAGTTATTTTTTATATAATGTTGTCTATTGACCGGGCAAAAGCTTTGGCAAATTCTACATACTCTTTTTTGTTCCACCAAAGCTTTATTCCAAATATCGCTTTTTCTGCACACCCGGCCTATAAGAGTAACTGCATCTTTAACGACAAATTTACACTCATCCTTTAACGAACCAAACAATTTATAGTTATCTATCCCTTTATTAGGGCAAGATGTAACACATATATTACAATCTTTGCAACATGGAAATTGTTTTGGTAAAATTGGGTCATTATATTCCATTTCAGTTTCTGTAAATAATGCCTGAATTTTAATATCAGAACCAAATTGAGGATTTATTATTAAAGAATTTTTACCGTATTGTCCCAAACCTGCATAATAAGCAATATTTTTTAAAAGAATTATTTTTTTTCTAGCCTCATAACCGGCAGATTCTAAAAATGAATTTTCATTACCAATAAGATTTTTTTTGTCTGGTTTTTTAAATTTATCTAATACATGCGTTTTAATTTTAAATTTTCTCCACATTATATTAGCAACTACCAAAACAATATCTTCCACTGAATAATCCAATGCTACAGGAGTAAAATGAACTAAGGTTATTATAGACTTAACCGCAGGCATCACATCGCTAGGTTTAGCGCTATATCTTGGACCGCCATACTCAAGAGGAATATAACAAAATACTGGCTCTAGTTTTTCTAAATACTTGGGGTCACATATCCCAACTTGACAAATTCGTTTTAGTTTTTTAGGTAAAATCCCTACTATATCTTTTGCGTTTATTTTCATTTAAAATAGCTTTGCTTCTAAAATAGTACTGAAGGATGATAACAATTATTGCCCCTGCATCTTTTCTTATATTCAAAGGTTTTTTGGTATAACTTCTGTGCTTTATGAATAAAATCTCTCTTATTTATTTTTTTATTATTCTCTAAAATATCTAAAACGGAACGAATAAATCTTGTACTTTTAAGTCTTTTTTCCGAATCCAACTGCCTGCCAACAATTTTAAGCGATTTGACCTTAGTTTTACTGATATCATATATTGCGCAGGCGCCGCATTCAATCCCATCTATTAGTCGTTTATAAAAAGTCGGCTGAACATTGTTTGTATTTATTTTCAGACCTGTCGAATCATAAACTTGAACAGAATACTTTAAACAGCAAGGATCGGCTTGAGCCTGTGGATCATAGGCAGTCAAGATATGCAGTCTCTGGTTATCTTTCCAATCCTTTCTTGAAACATCCTCCAATGACTCTCTTCCGGCAGTATGCAGGAATGTACAAAAACCGTCAATATAAACACAGAGGGTATGGAGGATAAAAACCTCAAAATCTATACCGGAATTGTCACAAGATAAAGCCTTCATTGATTCCAAAGTTGTCTGACGGTCTAAGATTATGCGCGAAACATCTAAATTCTCATAAAAACTCACTGCTTCAGAATTAAATACTGTACCCCCTGTAGAAATATGTATCTGCCGCTTGAAGCCATTTTTTCTTAATGTCAAAAGAAGCCCAATATCAGCTACAATATAGCCATCTAAATTTATTTGCTCTAACTGATTAACTATCTTTAACAATAAAGGGTACTGTTCTCTAACGTATAAACCATTTAATGCCAGATAAACCGGGGTATTTCTTTTATGAGCTAAATTAACTGCTTTCTCTAATTCCTTTAGATCAGTAAAATTACTCCCTCCTCCTTTTCGTTCAAATTCAAATGCGGTATACTTTCTTACCCATTCCGGCGAGAGATATCCACAATATAATTCGTCTACTCCTGCTTCAATTAAAGGCAACACTTCTTCTTTTTCTTTAAATGGCGCTGTAATCTTTAACATAAATAGAATACCCTATAGACTAACCTAGTTTTTCATTCTGCACTCTCTATGAATTGCCAGTTAAGTTAACCATCTAAACAACAAAGCGCTTCTTAGTAAGCTGCGTCAATTCACAATAATACTCTATATGCTTTCCTATATCACCTGTTTCTAACAA
>CAZMXO010000170.1:0-2232 GCA_964570265.1 uncultured bacterium | reverse complement strand
TATAAAATGTGTAGAAATCCTCGACGAAAAAATGACAGAAGAGCTTGCTGGAGAAAAATATTTAAGAGCCAAGAATATGAATTATAGTAGAAATGGAACAACCCCGTTTTCAATCTTGATTGATTTTGGAAGGATTGATTTGAACTTGAACCGCGTCAAAAGTGAAGATACTGAAGACCAGCCCAAATATAAAACGGTAATAGAATAACTTACTGGAAAAGGTGACGCACAATTAACAGAGGATTTTAAAAATTCAATCAGAAATATCATTACTCATGTTACATATCGACGTACTTCTGAGATAATGGATCTTTTATCCGGATCTGGTTTCAAAAAAGATGTATTGTGGAATATAGTTCGAGAAATGGGGATATCGGTTAGCGAGATATATTCCGCAAATCCTGAAGACTACGATATTATCATGGTTGATAGCAGTGGAGGAAAAGGGACGCACATATGGTACACATTTATAGGCTTGAACAGTATAACAGGAAAGATGTTTCCTTTACATCATTCCGTCGGTGTTTCGATGAAAGAAATAAAACCTGAATTAGAAGCTACCGGAGTAGTGAAAAAAATCATATCATTCTTGTCGATGCCGAGTTGGGCATTTACCGTGAATTCAAAGGTTATAAAATTCAGTTATGCACATACCATTTTGAGCAAAACACCTGTTATAAGCTTTGGGAAGACGGGATGACACTTGAAGAAAGGAAAATAATAAACAAGGAAGTTCAATGTATTATGAACCTCTGAAGAACTCTGTAAAAAAGAATTAATACTTCAAGAAAGAAACTGCTTAAGTTGGGAGCAAATTTATCTAAACGTGGATTCACAAGAGTTGAGAAGTACATTACTAAACACACTGATACTTGCCACACCGAACTGCTTGAGGTTACTTACGCATTTTATCCTTCTAGCCGATTCCCTTGCCTTACTAAGTGCCGGCAATAACATTGACGCGAGCAGAGCTATGATTGCTATCACAACCAAAAGCTCAATTAGCGTAAAACCATGTATTTTCTGTACAAAGTCTCTAATTTTTTTACTCATTTCATTTCTCCTTGTTTTATTGTGACCGTTGAGGTCGTTGGTTTTTACCACTGATTCTAGAATCTGGTTAGTATCAGGGTTTCTGATATGTATCTCTTGAATGCTGTTGAAAGCCATCCTGCTTTTTCAAACTTTTCTTATTTTCTTCAACATATCAACACCTCCTTTCTGTCATGTTACATCTTAGAATAGGTCTTTAAATTACTGATTTCACTAATTCTAAAACGCTCGAGATTCCCAGAGAGTTTTTTGCTTTCAGCATCTCTAATATTATGCCGTTCTTTGTATCAAATATCAATTTAAATAATACTTGTTTAAATTTGTTACATTCTTTGGCAAATGGTGTTTTTGTTCTCCCCATTATATAACTTATGAGCTGCGCATTCTCTGCGCCGGCTTTTATGTATTCAACAATATCCTTTCCCGTATATATGCCTCCGGTTGCGGATATAGGAATTTTTATTCCTTTTTTTCTTATATTCCTAATTGTTTTTAAGTTAATCTCTTTTAGTTCTTTTCCCCCATGAGCTGATTGATACTCTTCTTTATACATTCTGTTTGCAACAACAACTCCGTCTGCTTTCCCTTCAATAGATGCTTCCACCATTTGTATCTGAAATTCATCTCCCCACTCTGGATTTAGTAATTTTGGAAAAACCTTTATTTCGCCAGAAACTTTCTTCATTATTTTTGGCGCCTCTTTATACCAACGGAGTACTGTCTCTTTATTCCTTGCAATATTATTACTCTTCAAATATGGACAAAAATCAATCTCAAAAGTATGATAACCTAATTTATATAATTGCCTTGTTGTATATATCCATTCAGACTCTATCCATTCTTCTTTTTTCTGAGGAAAATGGCAAAGAATAGAAGCAATAGCACACATTCCTGATTCTCGACCTATTTTATGAGCATATTGTGCAAATGGCTTATATAGATTAAAGTCTCTTACATCCAATCCCCCTTTCCAGTGAATTATAGGACACTCTCCTTTTATATCATCCGGCTCATAGAAGGTTTTAATCCATTGAGGCTTCATGCGAAATTCGCTCATTGAACAATGCTCGTTTTGGTCTTCTCCAACAAATGATTTAAGAACAAATCCACCATATCCAGCTCTTGAGATAAGATTAACGTGTGATGGGGTTCTTGTAATTTGCCCTGGCGCAACAATAA
>CAZMXO010000169.1:0-2256 GCA_964570265.1 uncultured bacterium | reverse complement strand
TGTCTGAGAATAAAGTCAATTTCCTTTTTATCCTTGGTTCTCCAGTAAAATATCCTGTCTTTTCCACAGCGTTTCACCAGTTCTGAAAATACTGCTGTCTCAAATACATTGCCGATTATGGCTCCAGAAATTGTCTTTAACTGAAGCATTTGCAAACATCTTCTTTACGCCGATGTCTGCATTGAGGTTAGCTAATGACCTTGCCTTCCCCAAGGATTCTGCAGCCCAGCACGCAGTGATACAAACCATTTTCTATCATTGAAGCCATGGATAAAATCAGCTTCGGAGTATACTGATAATCCGGATGAATCATGATAACAATTTCAGCGCCCTCTTCCATGGCCATTTTGTAGCAGGTCTTCTGGTTCGCCCCATAGCCGAGGTTTTTATTATGAACAAAAACTTTGGTTTTTGGCAGACTCTTTGCGATAGCAACAGTTTCATCGTCGCTTGCATCATCAACCAGGATAACAAGATCGACAATATCGTGGCTCATAACCTCGTCATAAGTTTTGCGCAGGGTTTTTGCCGCATTATATGCCAGCATAACAACAATAATTTTCTTATCTTTTAGCATAAAATAAATAACATAAACGCTTGTCGGTTCACAGTTTTTTCAATGAACTATACAACGATTTAAGCATTTTGGATATTGATTCCAACCGTGAACCGATAACTGTAAACCTTGAACTGTTAACTATTTTGGGTTCTGCAATTCTTTAATATTAAGGATATACTGAACAATTATATCTTCAAGCTCTGGCTTCATTTTGTGGAACATAATTCCCAAAGTCATCTGTTTCGTATCCTTTCTGATAGTTTTTACTTTTCCTGAGACCACCTGCTCACTATCTGTCATAGGAAATTTACATCTCAAGGCAATCTCTTCATCTATCTGAATGGGTAACAATTCTTTATCGTTAACATCTTTCTTAGACACACAACAACATCCTCCCTTGTTTATATCTAATATGACCCCATCTCTCTGACCATTACTGTTTTTTATTTTAACAGGGAAAAAGCAATCAACTCTTTCTTGAGTACGAAGATTGTGCTCTTCAATTATATCTGGATATTTCACGAATAATAATCTTAAGGGGCTATAAAAATCAATAAGCTTGGATTTAAATCCAAAAACAGTGCCTTGATATAAGTACCGGACAACAATTTTGTTTCCTTTATAAAATTTATATTTAAAACTGATGGGTAAGGTAACAGGAATATTTATAATCAGATATTTATTTGATTCTAACCCGATAAAGTTGCTTTTAAAATTAATATCAACCCCGTTAACAGTAACTTGCAATTGATTACCAAACTCTATAGCAATACGTTTTCCGTTATTGAAATAAAAATCATTAATCTTCATGTTTTCCCTCCAGACTTATTATCCTTACAATTAGCCTAATCATAAGATAACGCTCAAAACATTATGAGATCAATCAAATCACGAGCTCTTTTTAAGGTTATACGTAGAAACAAAAAACCATAAACAAAAAAAACAACTACCTGATAAAATTTGTTAATTTAACATATTAATAAAATTAAGGCAATAAAGAAACATAACGAAACTTAAATCATAATTACTCGGCCACCGATCTACGCTGATTGTCACGGATGTTTTTTCTTTTATTTAAGATGAGCGGTTGGCTCTTAGCAATTAGCGGTTAGCGGTTAGCTTTTGGATAAAACTGTTCGACATCCTCTTTCTTGTTCACACGCTGGAGCATTGGAACAAGGCGATGACTGACGCCCGAACTTTTGAGAAGTTACTAATACGATTCTTAATGTTCTGTGATTTCTTTGTATTTAAACCTGTCTGCGTTAATCCTCCAGGCGGACAAGTCTGTGGCTGAATAGTTACATCAATTTTATGTTTTTGTGTCGCAGGCTTTTTTCTACAGCCATTTTCCGGAGGCGATAATTGTATAGATAGTTTTTCAGAAGAGTATATTTGCTTTCTTCAAAAAAATCCTGGAACCGGTTGGCATTAGCCAATGATTCATAATTATCCCTGTCCTACGATATGCTCCGCAAGGAAACCATGATAAAATGAATGGAGATCACCGGTTTTATAAAAATAGCTCTGGAGATTGACGAAATAGTTGATCAATCGGGTGCCAAGAAACTGAAGCCTCGGTGATTTTCTCAGATATGGTAGAAATCAGAATGTCTGCCCCACCGGTTCCCATGCGTTCTTTCTGTCAAGAAAAACCTCTATCTTCCCTTGGGAAGGAGCCATGCCTTAAAGAAAGG
>CAZMXO010000168.1:0-2342 GCA_964570265.1 uncultured bacterium | reverse complement strand
CCCAATACTGCCAGTCCCCCATATTCTGTTCCTAAATGAGAATGATAATCCGTTCCATAAAATAAAACCTCCTGACAATCCTTTTCTAAGGCAACTCCAAATATTCCGTCCATTTTCTATGCTCCTTATTATTTTCTAAAAAAACAATTTCTAATTATTTCTCCACTCATTCTTTTCCATGTTCTTCAGGCAAAGGCAAAGAATGAAGTTTCTGCTTCAGCAGTTTTCTATCAATGATTTTTGTTTTATAAGTTGACACTTTCATTGGAGAAAGGGATTTACTTATTGCTATGCGAACCGCTTCTTCATTTTTTGATTTACAAAGAATCAAGCCTATGGATGGATTTTCATCATTTACTTTTACTTTTTCATCAAGAGCAGATAAATAAAATTGCATTTTACCAATATATTCCGGTTTGAATTTGCCTATCTTTAATTCCACTGCTACAAGACATTTCAAGAGTCTGTGGTAAAATAATAAATCTACTCTATAATCTTCATTGCCAACAGTTACCTTATACTCGTCACCAACAAAAGTAAAATATTTGCCGAATTCAAGAAAGAATTGTTTTAAATTTTGAACAATCGCTTTTCTTAAGTCTTTTTCTAAAAATTTATCTTTCAATCCAAGAAAATCAAATATATATTCGTCTTTAAAATGGGCTAAAATATCTTTCTCTTTACTATGAGGCACTAATTTATTTGTCTTTTTTGATAACATAAAACGTTCGTATAAAGATGATTCCATTTGTCTTTCTAATTCTCTTCTACTCCACTGTTCACTTATGCAAGTTTTGAGATAGAATTCTTTCTCCTCAATAGATTCTGTTTGATGCAAAATAACTAAATTATGTGACCATGATAATTCTGTCACCAGCGGTGACAGTTTTTTGTTGTCTTTATATGTTTCGTATAACTTCTTCATTCGCCAAAGGTTCTCCATAGAAAACCCTCTCATATTAGGAAATTCTCTTTGCAAATCCTTAGCCAAGCTCTCTACAATACCCTCACCCCATTTAGAAACTTCTGTCTTCTCATAAATGCTTTTACCTATATTAAGATACAATTCAACCAACTGCTTATTAACTGTTTGATAGACTTTTTGGCGAGCAGTAATAATCTCTTGTTTTAGATTGCTAAGGAATCTTTTGTATTCATAATTTTTTATAATATCTTTTGTCATTAGCTAATCCTCTTGCTGTATTTTCCCCATTCTAAAAATGTCATTTCCGTCATTGCGAGCGAAGTGAAGCAATCTCGCTTTTTTGTTCGGAATTAATTTTAGCAATTATGTTTCTGTGTTGAATTACGACCTTGCCATACACTTGACCAAACAGTATCGCGAATGACTTCAGCAGGAACCCAGATTTCCCAACCATTGTCTTTTGATTCAGGAGAATGTATCCAGAAATACAATTCGTCACCGTCACGTAGACATTCCAACACACGAGGTTTGTTAGTTTTTGCTCTGCCATCAATTTTCACAGTAGTTTCCCTTTTTTTGTGTAATAAAGATAAATAAGAATGCCAGCAGCAGGCAAAACTAGCATAAAAAGTCCGAGTCGAAAGAAATACCAACTTGCCTTTTTCTCCTCTTCTACTGACACATGGCTAACACCATCGGCAAGTGCTTCTATATCGTAATCTGAAAGAGATTTGTCTTGTTGGATACGACTGTATGCCTCTGACCTTGTGCTTCGAACATGTCCGCTATGTGAAGTAAATGGCGAAATCATGCATGGACCTGCAAAGGCAAGTAACACGATTGCTAGAGCGACAAGACAGCCACGATTAGAGCGAACAGCCTTGTCCTTGAGATTTTGGCGGGTTGCCTTGTCAAGAACAAAGCCACATTTGGGACATGAATCAGCAGTTTCACTGAACTGCTTTTTGCATTCTGGACACATGATTAGCATTTATTTTTCTACCTCCCTAAATCAAATTTTTGCTTTAATACTACCATATCTCAAGTTGCTTAAAACCTCAATAAAAATAGACAAAAGGGCGAAGGCAAGCCCCCTCCCTACAATATGAGAATCGGGCAATGATAAATGAGATTGCCACGTCGTCCCGAACACTTTCAGGACTTCTCGCAATGACAGTACTTTGAAATTCCTATACATCAAGTTCCTTGAGATAATCTTGAAGGGGTTTTGGTGAACTTTTAGTTTTAGATACAGATTCAATTCCTTCAACACTGGCTTCCGCAGCTGTTAATGAAGTAATATATGGAATCCTGTGCTGTATTGCAGTTCTGCGAATGTAACTGTCATCATGTTTTCCGCTGCGTCCAACAGGTGTATTGATAATAAGATTGATCTCTTTGTTTTTGACTGCATCGG
>CAZMXO010000167.1:0-2352 GCA_964570265.1 uncultured bacterium | reverse complement strand
ATGTTGTAACCTCTTTAATTAGAAATACATCTCCTCAAAATCTGGATTCACGCGCAAAGAATCGCAACAGAGTACCTAATTTTATATCTGGGCTGGAAGTTATAAAAAAGGATCCCGATGCATTTGGACTTTTCCTTGACCTTAATGGGAATATAACAGAAGGTGCAGGATCTAATATTTTCTTTGTCTTAGACGGTGTATTATACACTCCTACAACAAAAAATATTTTAAACGGTATCAGCAGATTGACTGTTATAGAACTGGCAGAGAAAATGAATATAAAGGTTGTAGAAAAAGATCTTACTTTATATGATGCTTATAATGCCGAAGAGGCATTTTGGACAACCACTTCATATTGCATTCTGCCTATCTCTATGATCGATAGCCATAAAATCGGAGATGCATATCCAGGTCCTTATGCGAAAAAGTTTCTGGATGCATGGAGTAAGGAAGTAGAAGTTGATATAATAGGACAAGCTCAGAGATTTACAAAATAAATAGCAGAAAAAGAGAGGCTAAACATGAGAACAAAAGTTTATGAATGTCCTTATATCAGCGAGAAAATAAAGATAGATGGTATTCTTAATGAGAAAGCATGGCAAAAAGCTAAAATACTGGATTTCTACATACCCGTCACACATAATAAGCCAATAAGTAAAACAGAGGCTAGACTACTCTGGGACGATAAGTATTTATATGTAGGATTTAAAGCTTATGATAAGGATATATGGGGATATTTTAATGATAGAGATGACCCAACATGCAGAGAGGATGTTTTAGAGGTTTTCCTTAAGACGGATTTAAAAAAAGAACCGTATTATAATTTTGAGATTAACGCTTTAGGTACTGTATACGATGCATTTAACATAAAAAGGAATGCAGGTTTAAGTCACAGATGGGGTAAATGGAACTGTAAAGGACTAAAAGTTGGAATAAAAATAAAAGGGACTTTAAATAACTGTGAAGACATAGATGAATACTGGCAGATGGAAGTAGCAATTCCTTTTGCAAGCTTATCAACACTGAAAGGAAAAACTCCAAAGGATAAAGACCAATGGCTGTTCCATTTATCTCGTTATGATTATTCCGTATATCTTCCCAAAGGAGTAGAACTAAGTTCGTGCTCTAAGTTATCAGAGGTCGATTTTCATAAATATGAAGGCTGGATGAACTTAAAATTCGTGAAATAGTAAAAACAAGGAGCGTAATGAATATTATTAAATTCACCAAAATGTGTGGAACAGGCAATGATTTTATTGTGGTGGATAATCGGAGTAAAATTATTGAAGATGTATGCGTTTTTTCAAAACATGTTTGCTCAAGACGGTTTGGAATTGGTGCAGACGGAGTTTTGCTTTTAGAGAATTCTGAAAAGGCTGATTTCAAGATGCTGATAATAAATGCTGACGGTACTGAGGCTGAAATGTGCGGTAATGGAGCACGATGTATTGTCAGGTTCGCACAACAATTGAAATTGGTTTCTAAAAGAGTCTGCTTTGAAACGATTGCAGGAATAATTGAGGCGGAAACAGTTAACAACGATATTCGCTTAAAAATGAGTAACCCCTGCGATCTTAAGCTTAATATACAGCTTAAGATTGATGGGAAGGAACAAACAGTCCATTACATAGATACAGGCGTTCCTCACACAATTTTATACTTTGATAACGTTGAGAAAGTTGACGTTGTTTCTTTGGGATCGCTTATTCGTTATCATGAGTGTTTTGCCCCCAGAGGAACAAATGTTGATTTTGTCTCTGTTAATAATGACAATTCTTTAAATATAAGAACATATGAAAGAGGCGTTGAAGGAGAAACTTATGCGTGTGGAACAGGCGCAGTTGCATCCACAGCGATTTTCAATGCATTAGGCAAAGTAAAAAATCCCACTTTTGTTAATGTTAAAGGTGGTATTTTAAAAGTCAGTCTACATTATAATAAAGGTGCTTTTTTTGATGTCTTTTTGGAAGGGGATGCTCAAATAATATATAAAGGAGAACTAGTTTATGAAAACAGCTGCAAGATTAGATAACATTCCTCCATATCTGTTTATGGAATTGCGCAATAAAATTACAAAAGCAAGGGTTGCGGGCATAGATGTTATAAGTCTTGCAATTGGAGACCCTGTTGAGCCAACCCCGAAACCTATAATTGATGAATTGTGTAAGACTGCTTATATTCCGGAAAATCACCGTTACCCTACAGACGAAGAAAAGGGAATGTTTGCATTTAGAGAAGCTGTAAGCAAATGGTATAAAGAAAGATATCATGTCAAACTTGATCCTGCTAAAGAAATCATAGCTTTAATAGGCTCAAAGGAAGGGGTACATCATTTTGCTATGGCTGTTGTAG
>CAZMXO010000166.1:0-2364 GCA_964570265.1 uncultured bacterium | reverse complement strand
CCAACTGCCTTGCCAATGTTTATAACAACATCCTGCGTTAAGTCCTCCTTCACTAAGCCTCGAATATCATATTCTCTAAAAATTTGTTTATTCACAGTTTCGCTCCTAAATTAAATGCGGATTTTAATAATTCTGATTGCTTTAGTATAGCATTCTTTTCATCAATTCCTGAACAGAAAAGTTCTTCCTTGTAATCTACATTAATAGTAACAAAGAAATTCTTTACAATTGATCTTGCATTATCGAAGAAATCTTTTCTGTTTGATCCCTCTACAGAAATGAAAGCCCCTATCTTTCTTTCTTCAAAAACTTGTTTTCTCAGTATATTCTTAGCTCTCCAAACACATTGAAATCTGTCTATCATCATTTTGGTCTGTGCGCTAAGACTTCCAAAGAATATAGGCGAAGCTAAAATTATAGCATCTGCTTCTTCCACCTTTCTGTAAATAGTTTGCATATCGTCTTCAATTATGCAGAATCCGTCGTCAGGCATATTTTCACACTCCTGACATGGAGAAAACTCAAGATCATTTAAGATGATTTTCTCTACCCGAGCACCATTGTTTTGAGCACCCTTCAAAGCATTATCAAGGAGAATATCCGTATTTCCACCCTTCCTTGGACTTCCATTTATTCCTAATACTTTCATTTATCTCATCTCTTCTTTTTTATTATGTCTAAAATCAAGCTTCCATGTAAAACGCTTTTTGACTTTTTGATGACTTAAAAACAAAATTACAAAAATACAAAAAATTACATCTATTGTGCTTTTCTCAAAAGTTCTCATATATATCCTATAAGGGCTTATAATAAAAACGCTTAAACAATAAGCAAAGAGCAACAATTTTCTAGCCCATTCCATCCTCTTGCATATCCCATGACCTAAACTGTAAAGACCTGCATAGATTATAATGTTGTATGGATTTAAATCTATAACTTTCTTAGAAATAAGAAAATTCATTGTTTCTTTGGAAGAAAAAAAGAGATAGACAATACAACTAAAATAAATAAGAGAATAGGTTTTAAGAGTCCAACCTATTATTCCTATTCCTACATCAATTTTATCTTTCTTAGCCATTTTACAAGTAAGAATCAGTCCTTGAATTTACAAAAAAAGAGCGGGTGAAGGGAATCGAACCCTCGTATCAAGCTTGGGAAGCTTGTGTTCTACCACTGAACTACACCCGCATGGTGGGGAGAGGAGGATTCGAACCTCCGAAGGCATCGCCGTCAGATTTACAGTCTGATCCCTTTGGCCACTTGGGAATCTCCCCATTTTTAGAGCCGGCGAAGGGACTTGAACCCCCGACCCGCTGATTACAAATCAGCTGCTCTACCAACTGAGCTACACCGGCACTGCAAGAGAACTTCGCCATTATACATATTTTAATTTAAATGACAAGATTTTGTGCTGGTTGGGCACATAGGTAACACTTTTCGTTTAAGATTCTCATTGTGATTCTCAATATATTTCATAGGTGTTAAATAATTAAGCGCCTGATGAGGGCGATTAAAATTGTACTCAATCAACCAGTCTGTTACAGCTGGATTAAACTTATCACAATTAGTGGTTAGATTGCCATCATACAGCCATTCATATTCTAATGTTTGATTAAATCTCTCCGCTTCTGGATTGTCCTTTGGAGTTCTTACTCTTGAGAAATATCTTTAAATTCCAAGCATTATAGAAGCCAACTCAAAGTACTTAGCGAATTCCGAACCATTATCTGTCTGAAGATTAATAATCTGCTGATTGATAAGATACTGAAGCCTGCACAGAAAATCCGCCGCTGCTTTGGAGCTGTGACTCTTATACATTCTGGCATAACCAAATTTGCTTGTATGGTCAACTGCTGTAAGAATGTATCTCTTAAGATCGCCCCAGTAGATGACAATAGTATCCAGCTGAAGAAGAAACCATAATTTATTCTCTTTTTGGGATTCCGCTTAGCTCTGGCAATCTTCTCAGCTGTTTTCTCTGCTTTAATCTTATTCGGATACAGCTTATGTTTTCTGATCACTCTTTCTATCTTCCAGCATGATATATCTTCTTTGTAATCTTGCTTGTATAAAACTTTAAGTTTTATTTTGCCGTAATGCATATGCTTCTTTCTTAACCGTTTTACCTTTGCCTCTTGATCTAAACTCACTTCCCACTTTCTTCTTTTATGAGGAGCTCTGGACTGATTTTCTAACTCCTTAACATCGTATCCGTTATCCTTGAATCTATTAAACCATTTGTAAAGAGTCTTTCTTGATATGCCAAAATGCTTACAGGCAAACTTGGCATTTCCCTTTCCTGCAGTGTGATAGAATATTATCCATTCCAGTCTTAGTCTCGCTTTTGAAGAAAGCCCCGCAATC
>CAZMXO010000165.1:0-2377 GCA_964570265.1 uncultured bacterium | reverse complement strand
TAGACGAGTTGACATATACAGTAGCAGAATCCACTTCTTTTAAAAACTTATCTGCGGATGAACTATCTTTTGTAATTATAGCGTCGGAATGGCAGGATCCATACGTATTAATATGATTAATCGCTTCTTCTTCTGAAGAGACTATCTTGACGGAAAGTATCAAGTCAAGGTATTCGGTTGCCCAATCCTTTTTCTTTGCCGATTTTATTTTAGGAACAAGTTTTTTAGTTTTCTTGCAGCCTCTTATCTCCACATCTGCATTTCTGAATATGTCTATCATCTGAGGTAGAAAGACTTTTGCGATATCTTCATGAACAAGCAATGTTTCCATTGCATTGCATACTCCCGGACGCTGGACTTTTGCATTAAAGCATACAGCTTTTGCAATATCAATATCTGCATCTTTATCAACGTAGGTGTGGCATATTCCGTCACTATGTTTAATTACAGGGATAGTGGAGTTCTTAACAACAAATTCTATAAGCCCCTTTCCGCCGCGTGGAATTATAAGGTCAATATATTTATCCATTTTTAACATATAATTTATCATCTTACGATCAGTGCTTTTTATCATCTGTATGCTGTCAGAAGGAACTTTCGTTTTTCGCAGACTGTTTATCATTATTTGATGTAAAGCGATGTTTGAGTTTATAGATTCTTTTCCTCCGCGAAGAATAACAGCGTTACCGGCTTTCAGACACAGGCTTGCTGCATCTACAGTTACATTAGGTCGTGATTCATAGATTATACCTATAACTCCAATAGGTACGCTTACCTTTTCTATTCTTAGTTTATTTGGTCTGGTTGTCTTGCTAAGTACTCTGCCAACAGGGTCAGAGAGTTTAATTAGTTGTCTTAGAGATTCGCAAATATTTTTTATTCGCTCTGAAGTTAAAGTTAGGCGATCTATTAAAGCAGGGGACAGGTTGTTCTTTTTTGCATCTTTAATATCAATAAGATTCGCAGATAGAATTTTAGATTTATTTTTTTCAATACCTTTGGCAATAGCCAGAAGAGCTTTATCTTTTTCTTCTGTTGAAAGAGTTGCCAACACTCTTGATGCATCTTTTGCACTTTGAGCAATTTTTATCAGGTTTTTAATCATAGTAGAATTTTATCATTGTCTCAGACATAAATCCACAAAATCATTTTTGATGTTTCAGTCGCTCAAGTGCAGGTTTAAATTTTGGGTTTATCTCCAGAGCCTTTCTATATTGAACGATTGCTTTTTCCTGTTCACCTTTCTTCTCATAACAGTCGCCAAGCAAAACGCATGCGTTGGGTATATCAGGATATATTTTAAGAATTTTCTTTTGCTCTTTTATGGTCGTATCATAATCTTCCTTATCAAAATAATCTTTTCTAATATTATCAGAGATTTCTCCAAGACTACATTTCGCATAAGCAGTATATTTAGTCCTGTCTTTATCAAACTCTATCTCTTTTTTGCAATACACAGCTGCTTGTTCATAGTTTTTCATACTCATATACGCATGTCCCAGTCCATTATAAATGCCGCTTTTTTGTTTTATCTTCAATGCTTTTTGGTAATGGGAGATTGATTCTTTATACATCTTCTTTGTATTATACATAGATCCCAATGTATTATGAGACCAAGCAAAATTAGCATTGTCTTTTTTTTCTACACCATCAAGAATATCCAGTTCAATGGCTCGGTTGATAGCAGATATCGCTTCATCATACATCTTCTTTTTCTTATATATAAATCCCAACGTATTATGAGACCAAGCAAAATTAGCATTGCCTTTTTCTTCTGCACCATTAAGGATATCCAGTTCGATGGCTCGGTTGACAGCAGATATCGCTTCATCAAACATCTTCTTTTTGCAATATGAGTATCCGAGACTTCTATAGGCATAAGCATAATTAGGGTCAAGTTCAATGGCCAGATTAGTTTCTTCTATAGCCTTATCAAACATTTTCTTTTTTCTATGAACTAAGGCAAGTCTGTAGTGTGTTTTTGCTTGATTAGGGGCAATAACCAATGCTTTCTTTAATTCTACTATTGCTTCATCGTATAGGCCTAGTATTTTATAAACTCTAGCCAGTTTTCTATAGCTACTAACTTTACCTGGATTAATTTGAATTGCCTTTTTATATTCTTCCACGGACTCTTTATATCTTCCCGAATCACGATAAACGCAACCTAAGCCATCATGCCCACCCCAATTATCCGGTTCCAATTTAATTGCTTTTCTATAACAGATAAGCGCCTTCTCATATCTATGCATTTTTTTAAGATTAAATCCAATATGGGAATATTCGTCAGAATCTTCAAATCCTATTCCAACGGCTTTTCCATACTCTAAAACTGCCTCATTCCATTTATAGCTATCAAAATATATATCACCTAAAA
>CAZMXO010000164.1:0-2450 GCA_964570265.1 uncultured bacterium | reverse complement strand
AAATGATAAACAAGAAAACATAAATCGTGCGGTACCTATAAATTATATAAAGAAATACTTAGATAGAGAAAATATCAATTATAAAACTAAAGCATTCTTTGGTGGCTACAAAGATTCCTTGAAAATAGGAATAAATTATCTTAGTAAAGGGCAGAATCAGAAAGCTATATATGTGTTTAATCAATTCATTTTTCAAAATCCCTCAATATCTGCAACATATTATTTTTTAGGTAAGGCATATGAATCTGTTGATAAATCAAAAGCTGTGGAAAATTACAAAAAATATCTTCAAAGGGCAAAATATTCGGATGAAACCTCAAAGTATATCAATTATGCAAAAGTGTATATAAAGAACAATGAATCACAACAGATAGTAAAAAGTAATGTTGCTACAAAAAACAAAAAAACAATGGCAACGATAGAGGATAATATTTTAGATGAAAAAACGAAGCAAATATCCGATAGGAATAAAGCTGTGTTTTATTCTGAAATAGCGATTATCTTTTTAATAATAATTGGGCTTATCTTTCAACCATGGAATAAGAGAAAAAACATATGTTTTTTTAGAGGGTTTTTCGATAATAATCGGGTAAAAATATTATGTAACCAATGTTTCTCGGAGCTTGCGGTTCCAATAAACAAGGGAAAGTTAAGAGTCTCTTGTCCGAATTGCTCTGCGCTTTTTCGTTTTATTCCGAGTAAAAACTTTCCTTATAGTTCAATTACCAGAAGAATATTAGCCGGAGTAATTGACTTGATTCTCGGCTATCTTGGGTTTATGGGATATTGTTTGTTGCTTGAAATGCAAAACATGAAATATGATTATATGGATTTTTATATTTATATTATTATCCTATTCTTACTTCAAGCATTTTTGATTAAGAAATATGGAGGCTCCATTGGTAAATTGGTGTGTCAAATTTACATTGTGGATCATAATTTCGAATATTTATCTTGGGGCAAAATTGTCGTCAGGGAACTGATAGGGAAATTAATATTGAATCCTTTAACGCTTTTTTTAGGACTACTATCAGTTTTCTTTACTCCTAACAGACAAACACTTCATGATAAGCTTGCAAAAACATATGTTATAAATAAATCAATATACAGTTTAAAAGAGTGAAAAGATGGTATGGGGCGAAATTACGAAACAATAGAAGATTTTAAAAAGTCTTCTATTGAGTTATCACAGGAAATGATTGGACTCTCCAGACGAATAGAAATTCTTACATGGGTTATTGCTGGTTTGACTGTGGCTCTAATCATCTTAACAATTTGGCAATTTTTTTAAACATAGTAAATGAAATGGACATAAGAATAAACGAATGGAATAAGCTCAAATCTAAATTTATCGACCCAGCTAAAGCGCTTCCTAAGTGGAGGCAGATGCAGAAGATTCTATCCAGTAGTAATCTTAGCCTAAAAGCCAAAAATTTTAGAACTTCTAAACTTAAACCGTATAGGGAAGAACGGGAAGCAACGATATTTTGTTACGGTATTGGGAAATGTCTTGGAACAACTGTGTATGTAGCAAAGTATGAAGCATCTGATTATGACGCCATTTCAATGCGATTTGAAGGAGACGTTCAACATTTTACCCCTATTCAAATTAAAGAGCTTGTGCCGAAAGAGTTAAATCCAGAAACGAATATCAATAAAGAAATTGCAAAGCTGGCAACTGGTTATCCAGTGTCAAATGACCTTGAAGTTGTAATACATGTTAATCGACCTGGACCATTACATTTATCATCGATTGTAGTTCCAAAACTAAATATTTCAGGATTATGGCTGTTGTGTGCTTCTAAGCCAGATCAAAGTGAATGGTTTATTGTTGGCAATTTGCTTAATAATTGTAGAAAACCATTTTATTTCGATTATCCAGTCAACTAATTTACCACCTTTCCTTTGTAGTTATGGAAGTTTAAATGGCACAGCGACCTTTTCTTGAAAAACCCAATTAAGGGCACAAGATATTGTGCCCCTACAAAACCCCCAATCAACCCAAAGAACAACACAACAAAGCAAAAGGACAGGTCACGACCTGTCCCTACATAAAAATCACAAAAGAAACCAATCTCTTGGAATGGGCGAATACATGGATTCGCCCCTACAATCTGGAAAAGGGATATTCCAACGGGCAGACGCAAGGGCTGCCCCTACAATAACCGCCAGCTAAAGCAGGCGGTTGCGGTGGAGGGGACAACAGATTGCATCTCAGGAGGATGTGAAATTAAATTTATTGAGATTTTAAGCAATTTGAGCTATGGTAACATCAAAGAGTAAGTGATTGTTCAATAGTTAATTTTAAATTGACTTAAATCTGCTGAGGTTAAAATGAATATAGAGCAAACGGTAAGAGAAATTATTGATGAAGTCAGAACAGGTGGAGATAAGACACTTTTAAGATGCACCAAGAAGTTTGACGGTGTTTCTATGACAAAGACACAATT
>CAZMXO010000163.1:0-2450 GCA_964570265.1 uncultured bacterium | reverse complement strand
TGCCAAAATCATCCAGCCACTCTCTGAAAGTAAGAATCGCGTTCAATTTGCAGAACTGCCCTTCCTTACCTGTTTTCAAAAGGTTCATAATGCACTTGCCTGTTCTGCCGCAGCGATATCCTGCAGTGCAAAACGAAGTAATATATCCCATTTCTGCAAATTCTCTTATTACCTCATCAAGACTGCGTGTATCTCCCAATAAGAATTGCTGGCGTTCCTTTTCCTGCTCGGTATATCTGTCACTGTAAGCCCCAATCCCTATGCGTGTTGATGCATCCGTTTGCGTACACCCTAACGAAAAAGTCTCTCTTCTCATTTGAGCGCTCTCTCTTGCAGTAATAATCATCCCTGTATACGGCACTGATAAACGTATCACTGTTATCAACTTCTTAAAATCGTCATCGCTTACTTTATACTTTGGATTCTGTGTGATCGGTGCATTTGACGCAAGATTAAGACGCGGAAAAGAAATAGTATGAGGACCTATGCCAAATTTTTTCTCTAACTCTATAGCATGATACAAAAGACCCATAACCTCAAACTTCCAGTCATACAAGCCAAATAAAACGCCTATTCCAACATCGTCAATTCCTGCTTCCATTGACCTGTGCATACAGTATAGTCTCCATTTGTAATCCGATTTTATCGTGCCTTTTGGATGAACTTCCTGATATGTTTTATGGTGATATGTTTCCTGAAAAACCTGAAATGTTCCTATGCCAACTTCCTTTAGTTTCTTCAACTCCTCTATTGACAACGGAGCAGCGTTCACATTAGCTCTGCGTATACTTCCCGATCCGTTTTTTGTTTTTACTTTAACGTCATATATCTGCTTTATGCTTGAACTCATATAATCTATATCCGTAACAGGATGCTCACCATAAACAACTATCAATCTCTTGTGCCCGATCTTACCTGCCAAAACCTCTGTTTCTCTCTTTATTTCATCCAGTGTAAGCACTCTTCTTTTCTCATCCTTGTTTTCTTTTCTGAATCCACAATACAGACAGCTGTTCACACACAAATTTCCAAGATAAAGAGGAGCAAAGGTTACAATCCTGTTGTCATAGACCTTTTTCTTGATATTAGCTGCGGTGCTTGCCATTTCCTCCAGCATGTCTTTATCATCCACATTAAGTAATGCGGCTGTTTCTTCCGGTGCAAGTGTTTCAATAGCCATTGATTTAGCAAGAATGTCTCTTATCTTTTTTGAATCGACGCGTTTGTTGTTTTCTAATTTTTCTGTAATCTCTTCATCATTTATAAAGTCTCTGTCTCCCTCCATGTATTTTGTGATCTGGTCTTTCTTAATTCTATTAGCTATCCATGATTTTGTATCAATTGTTTCTGCACACATTTTTCAGCTCCTTTATCCCCGAATCGGGGTTTATTTCTTTTTTAAATACATCCAAAGCAACGGGAAACGGAGAGAGCACTCTTTCCAATACTCCGTGCAAAAAAGAGATACATACGCCGTAGTTGGTTATAGCGACTCCTTCCTCTCTCGCTTTCTGAACTCTGGATAACATTTCTCTGCGATTGAGCATACATGCTCCGCAATGAATAACCAGTTTATAGTCCTTTAAGTTTTCAGGATAATCATGCCCTGAATATACATCTATATTTAATTCTTCCCCTGTATATTCTCTCAGCCAACGCGGGATCTTTACTCTTCCGATATCATCTTCAACCGGATGATGTGTGCATGCTTCCCCAATAAGAACTCTGTCCCCGGAAACCAGTTTATCTATCTCGCATACACCCTTTACAGCTTCAAGCAAATCTCCTTTATATCTGGCAAAAAGAATAGAAAATGTTGTGCATTTAACATCTTTTGGAGTATCAGCCACCATTCTTGAAACGACCTGAGAATCACATACCGAAACATCAGGCGGTTTCTTTAGATTATCCAGTATATGAGAGTATTCACTCTCCTTAACAATCAATGCGGCAGAGTCATTATCCAAAGCATCTCTTATTGTCTGAACCTGCGGCAGAATAATTCTTCCTTTAGGAGCTTCCAGATCAATAGGAACAATTAATACTGCCAGTCCTCCTGAAGGAATAAGGTCGCCTATAATAGGAGGAGGATTGAGAAAATCATCGGGGCAGATTTCAATAAGATATTTTTTTAAGTCGTTAACATACATATCTCTATTACTAAAATCCGTACTGGAGCAAAGAATGATACGCTCTGTTTTATCTTTCAGTTTTTTTGCAAACTCAAGGGAAGGTAATTTCTGATCAGTTTTATTCACAACAATAATAAAAGGAGTGTTTCTTTTTTCTGCTTCCTGCAAAATAATATCTTCGTATTTTCCCCATGTATTTGCTTCAGTAAGCAGTAAAATAATATCTGCTCTGTCAAAAATATTCTTTGTTTTTTTTATTCTTAACTCTGAAATGGATGATATGTCATCTATTCCCGCCGTATCCAGAAACACAACCGG
>CAZMXO010000162.1:0-2450 GCA_964570265.1 uncultured bacterium | reverse complement strand
ACATCGTCTTCAATAATCACTGTGCCAAGTTGTGGAACTTTCTTATGAAAAACTCCCTTGATCGGAGTGAAGCCAAATCCATCGCTTCCAATCACTGCACCGTTGTGGATGATTACATTACTGCCTATTATGATTCTTTCTCTTATACTTACATTTGCATGAATCAGTGTATTTGCGCCTATCTTAGTGCTGTTACCTATGAAGACTCCGGGAAAAATAGCGGTATTGTCCCCTATTTGCACATCATTGCCTAAAACAACATGTGCTTCTATGGTAATATTTTTTCCCAGTTTGGCATTTTTGCCTATCACGGCAGTTTTATGAATTCCGGGAAAAGGCATTTCTTTGTTCATTTGCAGGTATTCCATTATCTTAACAAATCCAATGTACGGATTATCTGTGCGTATTACAGGCCTCCCATTCTTCTCCATTTTTTTATCAACAATGATCGCTGAGGCTTTGGTAGTTTTCAAGAGAGGATAATAACGAGTGCTTGCTAAAAATGTTATGTCACCCTCTTTTGCCTCTCTTATGCCTGAAATTCCGCTTATAACCATACCGGGATCTCCCTCAACCTTCCCATCTATAAGACGAGCAATTTGCGCAAGGGTCATATTTAATACATTGATCATGGATTGTATCCTACACTTTTCCAAAGTCGTCAACAACTTCTTTTTTTATTTCAATATACGTGTCCGCATTTTTTGATTTGGATGTTTGCTCTTCAGAAGTTGCAATATAAAACGGCAGGTTTTTTTGTCCAATTACGGAACTTTCCTCAAGAACAACAGCTCTCTCAACAATATTTCTGAGCTCGCGCACATTCCCCGGCCAACTGTAATTTATAAGCGCATTCATTGCAGTATGTGAAATGCCGTCAATCTTTTTCCCAGCAGATCGAGAAAATTTCCAGATAAAAGACTGAACCAAAAGTTGAATGTCTTCTTTTCTCTCAAGCAGTGATGGCAGGGTTATGTAGGAATCTGACAATTTGTTGTATAGAGTCTTGCTAAATCTAGATTCCTTCACGGCTATAGGTAGATTTCTGTTTGTTGCAGCAACAATCCTTACATCTACAGTCACCGTCTTTGTTCCTCCCTCTCTCTTAAATGTTTTCTTCTCAAGCACTTTAATAAGTTTCTCCTGAACCTGTTCAGGCAGAATGCCTACTTCATCAAGAAAGAGTGTTCCGTTATTAGCTAATTCAAGTTTTCCAAGCTTTCTCTCTTCCGCTTCCGAAAAAGCTTGTTTTTCGTGCCCAAACAGCTCGCTTTCTAAGAGTTTCTCAGAGAGCGAAATGCAATTAGCAACAATAAAGGGACCATCTTTTCTGGAACTGCTGTTATGAACCGTTCTGGCTATCAGTTCTTTTCCTGCGCCGCTTTCTCCATATATTAATACTGCGTCATTTGTTTTGGAAACTTGTTTTATTAACTTATATACCTTCTTCATTCTGTTGGTTTTTCCAATGATTTTATCTGAATGCTTGGCTTCCAACGCTTCCTTCAAATATTTATTCTCTTTCTCTAAAAATGTGAGTTTATATGCCTTATTAACCGTGATCTTCATTTCTTCTAAATCAAACGGCTTGAGAATATAGTCATAAGCTCCCTTTTTCATTGCTTCTACAGCAGTCTGAATTGTGCCATATGCTGTCATTATGATTACGGGTGCTGTATTGTCTCTTTTCTGCATTTGTTCCAGCAGCTCGATTCCATTCATATTAGGCATCTTCATATCTGTGATAATAAGATCAAAATCTGCCGTTTCCATTTTTTCTAAGGCTTCGACTCCATCCTTAGCCTGTTCGGTTTTGTAATTTTCGTTTTCAAGCATAATTTGTAAGATTCTGCGTATTTTTAGCTCGTCATCTACAATTAGTACACTTGCTTTATTCATACCTGCTCTCCTTGAGAAGAATTAATTGGAATACATACAGAGAAAATACTCCCCTTGCTCTCTTGGCTTTCTACTTTAATAGTTCCGTGATGATTCTCAATTATTTTATGTGCAATAGCCAAGCCTAAACCAGTGCCCTCTGGTTTTGTTGTGAAGAAAGGGTTAAACACCTTATCTGTTGAGCTTTTGGAAATGCCGTAGCCTGTATCACTGAATGATATCTCCATTAATTTCATATTCTTGTTGGCATCTCTTTTGACAGCAGTTTTTATTTCCAATCTTCCGCCATTAGGCATTGCGCTAATAGCATTTAAAATAAGATTAAGAAATACTTGATGCATTTGTTCTGCATCCGCCATCACAGAAGGCAAATTCTTTTGAAAATTCTTAACTACTTTAACGTGGTTTTTTGATATTTCCATATTTGTCATTTGCAAAGTTCTATCTATAATAGGTGTGATTTGACTAATTTCAAGGTTTGATTTTTGAGGACGCGCAAAATCAAGAAATGACGTTACCACCCTATTCAGCCTGTCAGTCTCTTCAATTAT
>CAZMXO010000161.1:0-2469 GCA_964570265.1 uncultured bacterium | reverse complement strand
GAGGAAAGGTTTTGGAACTGTTAGGACATTATGCGCCAATAGAGAATCCTGCAAAGGTAGATGTAGATATTGAAAAGGTGGATATATGGATAAAAAAAGGCGCGCAACTTTCTGATACAGTAAGTAGCATATTGAGGAAAGTCAAGAAATCTCAAGAGCAAGAAAAAACACAAAAAGACACAGAAACACAGAAGAAAGAACAAAAAGGAGTAGAGAAAAAAACTACGCAAAAAACAACCCCTGTCACCAAAGTAGCGCAGAGCAAGAAGGGCAGTAAAAATAAGCAAGCACCAAAAAAAAGTAAAAAGAAACTTAGCAGAGCGCGCTGATGATAATACATGTTCTCACAATATTTCCGGATATGTTTGAATATCCTATGCATCAGAGCATATTAGAAAAAGCGCAGGAGAAAGGACACGTGGATATAAACGTGCACAATCTTCGAGATTTTGCCGATGACAAGAGAAAAACTACGGATGATACTCCATATGGTGGAGGCTGCGGCATGGTTATGAAACCTGAACCAGTATATAAAGCAGTGGAGCATATAAAGGAAAAATTTAAGATTGAAACTGAAAATATATCTGTTATTCTTACCTGTCCGCAAGGGGAAAGATTTAATCAGGATATGGCAAAGGAGTTAAGCGGAAAACATACCTTGATATTTATATGCGGAAGATATGAAGGCGTTGATGAACGAATTCGCAATTTAGTTGATAAGGAAATTTCAATAGGTGATTATGTGTTAACGGGGGGTGAATTACCGGCAATGGTTATGATTGATACGGTTGTCAGATTAATACCCGGGGTGCTGGGCAATCAGGATTCTATAAAAACCGACTCTTTTTTTGGTCCTTTTTTAGGATATCCTCAATACACAAAGCCTCCTGTATTCAGAGGACTTGAAGTTCCACGGATTCTGCTTAGCGGTAATCACAATCAAATAGAACTATGGAGAAATAAGAAATCTTTAGAAAAAACATCATTAAGAAGACCTGATATTTTAAAGAATTAAAACAACTTTTAAGGGGAGACGATATGTCTAATATAGGAAGTATTCTGGATGGAGTAAGTAAATCGCAAAGAAAAGACGACATCACGAATTTTTGCGTAGGAGACACAATTAAGGTTCATGTAAGGGTCGTGGAAAAGACAGCAGCGAAAAAAGGAAAGATGGGACAGAAAAAAGGAAAGGCGGAGATAAAAGAACGCGTTCAAGTATTTCAGGGCATTGTGATTAGAAGAAAAGGAGGAGGCATCAGCGAAACCTTTACGGTAAGAAAAGTCAGCTATGGCGAGGGGGTAGAAAGAATATTTCCTCTACATTCTCCTAATATTATAAAAATCGAAGTTGCAAGACAAGGCGCTGTCAGAAGAGCAAAATTATATTACCTGCGTGAAAGAATTGGAAAAGCAGCTAAGGTTGAGGAAAAGAAAAAACAGATTAAAAAAACACCATCAAAGAATGTCCAAAAAGAACAGGATATCTCTAAGGAGCAAGTAAGCCCCGTTATCGAGGAACCATCTAACGAGGTGAAAACTTAGATGCATGTTTCTTTACGAAAATAAGTTATATGCACGAGGCAAGAACTTAATTGCAGGACTTGATGAAGCTGGCAGAGGACCTCTTGCGGGACCAGTTGTTGCAGGCGCAGTAATCCTTTCCAAAAGTTGCAGCATTCACGATTTAAACGATTCTAAAAAACTCAGTTCAAAAAAAAGAGATAGTTTATTTGATCAAATATATGATGCTGCGCTGAGTGTTGGTATTGGATTTGCGAGCACAGAAGAAATAGACAAGATTAATATATTGGCTGCAACACACCTTGCCATGAATAGAGCAATCGATAATTTAAATATCTCTCCGGAATACATATTAGTTGACGGATTAAGGGTGTCAGGTTTAAGAAAGCCGCAGATAGCAATTATTAAAGGCGATTCAAAAAGTGCGTCAATAGCAGCAGCATCGATTATTGCAAAAGTCACAAGAGATAGAATAATGATAGGTTACGGGAAACAGTATCCTAAATATGGTTTTGAGAAGCATAAAGGATACGCTACACAGTTCCATCTTGAAGCAATAGCAAAATTTGGCATGTCCCCTATTCACAGAAGGTCGTTTGCTCCTGTTCGGGAAAAAGAGAATAAGCAAATGGGCAGGATATCTTTAGGAGAATATGGAGAAGATTTTTCATGTAGATTCCTCAGGACAAAGAGATATAAAATTATTGAAAGAAATTACAGGTCTTTATGGGGAGAGATAGATATTATTGCAAAGGACAAAGATACTTTGGTGTTTATTGAGGTAAAAACGCGTTCTTCGGATAAATTTGGACCTCCGGCAAGTTCAGTTACCCGTACTAAGCAAAATAGGATTCGCCGTATCGCAGAAGCGTATATTAAAACAAGCAAGTATCAAAATCTTTGCTTTCGCTTTGATGTGATATCTATCCTATTTGATTCAAAAAA
>CAZMXO010000160.1:0-2529 GCA_964570265.1 uncultured bacterium | reverse complement strand
CTGCGGACATACTGCCGCCCAAATCTTCCATAGATGTACCACAGGATGTTAGACTTTTACAGCAGCTATCCAATATTTTATCGCCCTTAGATTCCATTGTTTTATCGCTCTTAGCTTCTATTTCCCCAGCGAAAACCACTGATGTAGATGCCATAAGGACAACGGCTAACACACTTGCAAAAATTATACTTGTCAATTTCATATATTTCACCCCCCTTCCTTAACAGCGTTTATAACTTAGCAACAAGTATAGGTTTCGTCAGATGCTTTGTCAATATGAACTTTGCTTTTATTAGTGGAATATGGTACCTTAAATGAGAAAAAAAGAGGTAATTTTATGCATGTAGAAGATTTTGAATCTGCTGATACATGGCGCGTTTTTAGGATAATGGCAGAGTTTATAGAGGGGTTTGATGTATTATCCAGAGTAGGTAAAGCTGTCAGTATTTTTGGCTCCGCAAGAGTAAAACCTAATGATAAATATTACAAAGTGGCTGAAGAACTGGCAGGCATGCTTGTAAAAGAAGGCTACGCTATTATTAGCGGCGGAGGACCCGGGATAATGGAAGCTGCTAACAAAGGCGCATTTAAAGCAGGCGGGGAATCAATCGGATTGAATATTGAAATACCACGAGAACAAAAACCGAACAAGTTTATCAAGACTCTTCTTAGCTTCAGATATTTCTTTTGCAGAAAGGTAATGTTTGTTAAGTATGCTTCTGCATATGTTGTATTTCCAGGCGGTTATGGAACAATGGATGAATTTTTTGAGGCGCTTACATTAATACAAACCAAAAGAAGCGAATCTTTTCCTATAATTCTAGTAGGAAAAGAATACTGGAAAGATTTGATTGGATGGATTAATGGAGAACTTGTTGTCCGAAAGTATATTTTTAAAAAAGATAAGAATCTTTTCCGTGTTGCAGACACTTCTCAGGAAGTAATAAAGGTTATAAGAGATTTTTACAAAAAAAACGCATGTACTCCCGTCTGATTGCGGAGTATATCTTTTTAAAGACAAAAATAAGAAAGTCATATACGTAGGTAAAGCCAAGTCGCTCAAAGCCCGTGTCGGGTCTTACTTTCAAACCTCTACAGTTCATTCAAGAAAAAGCAGATTATTAGTTAGTGAGATTGCGGATATAGATTACATTGCAACAAAATCTTCTGCAGAAGCCCTAAATTTAGAAATCAACTTAATAAAAGAATACAAACCCAAATTCAACCTCAGATTAAAAGACGACAAGAAATATCCTCACATAAAAATAAGTAAGTATGAGGAGTTCCCTAGGATCTCTCTTAAGAGGGACATTACGGACAAAAAAGCAGTCTATTATGGACCTTATACTGACGTTATAGGGCTAAAGAAAACTCTGCGTCTTATCAGAAACCTGTTTCCAATTAGAAACTGCAATAAGAAATTGGACTCTCATAAATTAGAGCGACCGTGTCTTAATTATTATATAAAACAATGTAGTGGTCCGTGTGCCGGTAAGATTACAAGAGAGCAGTATTATGAGCTGGTCAATAATGTAGAAATGTTTTTGGAAGGCAGAATGAAAGAGGTTCTTCGTTCTCTAAAGAAACAGATGAAACTAGCCAGTAAGCATCAGCAGTATGAATTAGCAGCGGAGTTTAGAGAAAAAGTGAGAAATATTGAAAAAATTACAGAGAAACAAAAAGTGAATTTACTTTCTGCCAAGGATGAAGATTATATTGGGATGGCAAAAAACGGCGAAAAAGCCATTTGCGTATGTATGCTTATGATTAGAGGAGGAAAGTTAATTGGACAAGAGAACTTCTTGCTGGAACTTAATGATATATTTTCGGACACAGAAATACTGGAATCATTTATCAAACAATTCTATTCTAAAGTTGCTTTTATTCCCGCAACAATAAATATAGCTTTTGATATTAAAGACAAATCTATTATAGAAGATTGGCTTCAAAGTAAGGTTGGGCATAAAATAACCGTACATGTTCCGAAAAGGGGAACTAAATTTGAGTTTTTGAATATGGCCGAAAAAAATGCAAAGTTAAAGTTAGAATCGGGATTTATGGAGAAAAAGAAGTCTGATACATTGATGTCTCTTAGAAGAATCCTTAAAAGCCCTACTATCCCGTATATAATTGAAGGATTTGATGTGTCTAATATAAGCGGCAAAGAAGCTGTGGGCGCGATGGTTAGTTTTAAAGACGGTGAGCCGGATAAGAACAACTGGAGAAAATTTAAGATAAAACAAACATGTGGGATAGATGATTATGCCATGATGCGAGAGATAGTGCACAGAAGGTATGCTCGTCTAATGCATGAGGACGGGCAAATGCCGGATTTAATTTTAATAGATGGCGGTAGAGGTCATCTGTCATCAGCCTCTGATGAAATTAATAAATTAGGGATAGATGATGTTTGTATTATAGCTCTGGCAAAGGAGCAGGAGCATATATTCATCAAGGGGAAATCGAAGCCTATTATCCTGCCTCGAGACTCAAAAGAATTACAGCTTCTTCAGCACATTCGCGACGAAG
>CAZMXO010000159.1:0-2549 GCA_964570265.1 uncultured bacterium | reverse complement strand
CACATAGAGCAGTCATTAGTAGGAAAAGTTTTATCAAGCTGGGCCATTACGCCACCGATTGTTGGCGACGACTCCACAAGATAAACCTTGAACCCCGACTCAGCCAGATCCAAAGAAGCCTGTATGCCACCGATCCCCGCGCCAACGACCATTACTGCGGCTATGGGTTTTTGAGTTTTCATTTTCATCATTTTTTACTACTTTTTCTTAGCTTATCTAAAAATCCTTGACTTCTCAACTTAATATGGTATACTTCAATCGTTCCTTACCAGAGGTAAGGAACTTACAAAGGTTTCGGCCGCTGAGCCAATAGTAATCAGCGGCTATTTTTTTGCCATTCCAGGTTTAACTTAATCTTATTAAGTGCCTGTTGATCCGCGATAAATGCGCTTATAAAAAACGCTCTATCCGTGCTTTTCGTCTGTATGATCACTACATAATTGCGCACAACGATAACAACCCTTCTGTTCGCAACGATACATTTGCGTTTATTATCCCACCCACAGTATAATTTTGCAGAAGCATCGGCTAAAGCAACTTTTATCCATGGCATACGCTGGGCGCGCTTGTAAGAAAAGACATCTTTTTTCTTTTCTCTCCGGCTACTACTTTTGTAGAAAGCGTGGTCAAATGCGCTCCTCGGAAATAAAACTCTGATTTTGTCAAATGTATAAATTTTCTGATTGCAATAATGCTCTTCAAAGTATTTGTGATACTCATCCAGCGAGCTTAGTATAAGCAATGGTGGATATGTCATTATTTTTCGCCCGCCAGATTGATTCGAAAAATATTAAATTTAGAATACTCTTTGCTCGTTGCAGTTATTTTATGCTCAAGCCGATTCTCAATACACTCAAGTATTTTTTTCTTACTAATGCCTGATACCTGCTCATTAAACTTAGCATTAACCGCACCAAGCAATAAATCCGTTATTTGAATAAAAATATTTTCGCGAGAAGGTAGTGCTTGAAGAATTTTAATTTCAGAACTCAAATTGGCGTTACTCAGACACTGATGTAATGTTTTTAAACGGTTTTTTACTCTGCTCGTTTTTATATCCAAATATATAGCATAAGCATTAAAATCAAGTATCCAATGGTGAAGCAATTGATAATAAAACTTATAGAATCCCAATTCAGCATCAGAATTATGATATTTTACTAGGTTAACCTTGCTCTTTTCCACAACCACGCAACGAAATCTTAAATCGTCATTCTTGTCAAAAAAATAATTTATCAGGTCGGTATAAAAATCGATCTTGGAAGCGGATATTTTGTTCCATTTTATCTCCGAAAATATTTTGTGCTTTTCCCTGATGGAATGCAATTCCGTTTTGAATGTTTCGCGTTTTTTAGCCGGTATCCATAACCCACCGATAAACATATACTGGCATTTAGTATGTTGAGATGTAAAAACGTCTTGGCATGATTCATCGCAATATATTTCAAATTTCATTTATCTATCATCCTCGATTAAGTCACTCTCTCCATACCTCAGAAATCTCTTATTCATTTAAAATATTCCAAAAACCTATCAGCTCAATTGAAGGATTATCTGTTTCAGGACTTCCTGTTCCGAACTATTTTGTTTATGCTGCCAAATTGACATATTTTTTATTTTTGAGTCTTTATGAAATCTTCAACTTTAGCTGTTATATCTGTTTTTGTTTGATTAGAGGTTTGTTCTTTTGTAAGACACTTAATAATATCAAGTCTTATTTTCTGTGCCAGGTTGTCAATCTTGTACACCTTATCTAAAAAATCTTTACTAACATAACCTTGTTCTATTGCCAAATGCCTGAGCGCTGCCATAACGTCTGTGAATTTAACGTTCTGCGGACATTGTGCGTAGCATGTATAACAGCTGCAGCAATACCAGATTACTTTAGAAGAAAGCACCTCTTTCTTCATACCAAGCAGGACCATGCGAATAATTTTTCTTGGATTGAACTCTTCCTCTACTTCACTCACAGGACATCCGGCAGTGCATGTGCCGCAGGAAAAACATTTCTTTATATTTTCTCCACCCGGCTGAGCAGATACTTCATATTTAAAATTTTTATCAAGCTCATCAGAACCAATTTTATCTATCACCTGCACACTCCTTGTCGAATTTCGGCCTTGGATATAATCCAATCCTTTTTACAATCTCAGGAACCATCTCTTCCCACTGAACCGCCATTATATGAATACCATGAATACCTTTTATTTTTCTCAACTTCTCTATGATTTCAATACATATATTTATACCTTCTTCTTTAGGGTCTTTAGCGCTCTCCATACGTTTCAAAATTTTCGGAGGCACACTAACCCCTGATACATTCTCAGCCATATATTTTGCCATGTTATATGATTTAATAGGAGTAACGCCCGCAAGGATGTGTGTCTTCCTATCTAAGCCTTTATCTTCCACCATGTTCATCCACTCAGAAAATCTGTTCATGTCAAAGATACACTGTGTTTGAATAAAATCCGCTCCAGCTTTTATCTTTTTCTCAAGTCTTATAACTCTGAATTCCAGAGGATCTGCAAAAGGATTTGCTGCTGCGC
>CAZMXO010000158.1:0-2616 GCA_964570265.1 uncultured bacterium | reverse complement strand
CCAAGAGGAATCGTTTGCCTTGTGTCGGCTCTTGCTTTTCATGAAGCAACAAACGAGATACCCAGGTATGTGGATATTGCAATTCCGGCAGGGACTCGTGCCAATAGAATTAAATATCCGCCAGTAAAATTTTATCGTTTTGCACCTAATGCTTGGAAAGCAGGGATTGAAACACATGAAATTGAAGGTCGTGAAATTAAAGTTTATAATCTTGCTAAGACAATTGCCGACTGTTTTAAATTTCGCAATAGAATAGGTGTGGATGTTGCAAGAGACGGCCTCAAAGTCGCTGTTGCGGAAAAGCGTATAAAACCAAAAGAAATTATGCAATATGCCAAAATTTGTCGTGTCGATAATATTGTAAAACCTATACTAGAAGCTATGCTATGAAAAAAGATATTAAAAACATAGAAGCTTCTGTACGAACCTTGCTTCAAAACAAAGCGAAAGAAACCAATCGACCGTTTTCGGAAATTCTGCAGTATTATGGTATGGAGAGATTTCTTTACAGGTTTAGCCGTTCTGAATATGCGGATAAATTTATTTTGAAAGGCGCACTTATGTTTACAGTGTGGAAGGTGCCTGAAAGACGAACAACTCTTGATATAGATTTCTCAACACGCTATGGCAATCAGATAGCAACTATTGAAAAAGTTGTAAAGGATGTTTGCAAGGTGTCAGTAACTCCAGATGGACTTATCTTTGATGCGGCGACAGTTAAGGGTCGGAAGATAAAAGAGGATGCGGATTATGAAGGCGTACGTGTTAAATTTAGAGGCTTTTTAGAACGTTCACGTATCGCGATGCAGATTGATGCAGGTTTCGGCGATGTCATCTATCCAAAACCTATTACCATTGATTATCCGGTTATTTTGGGTTTTCCAAAGCCTCATCTCAAAGGATACCCGGCAGAAAGTATAATTAGCGAAAAATTTGAGGCCATGGTAAAGTTTGGTCTTCTCAATAGCCGTATGAAAGACTTTTATGATATTTGGATCATGATGCACTGGTTCGATTTTGATGGGTTAAGACTTGTCGAAGCGTTGGAAAAAACCTTTGAACATCGCAAGACTTCACTTCCCACTGCTAGACCGTTACTTGCCGAAGAAATCTACGATGAAAAGTCCGACCGTCAGATGTTATGGAAGACTTTTCTAATAAAAGGACATATCAAACATGCACCGGAGAAATTGAGTGTAACGGCCAAAGCTATTGAAGAATTTCTTATTAAACCGCTTGAATCAATTGACATGTCCAAAAAATTTAGTCATAAATGGATGTGTGCGCTAGGACAATGGAGATAATTTGATAATACCCGCTATGAAAGTATATATTAAAACATTCGGCTGTCAGATGAATAAGCATGATTCGGAGGCGGTTATGGGACTGCTGATAAGTCATGGGTATGAAGTTACGGAGAACAGAGATGATGCGGATATCTTTTTGGTAAATACTTGTTCTGTGAGAAAGCACGCTGAGGATAAGGTATACAGCATGCTTGGGGAATTGAGGAAACTTAAGAAGAAGAACAAGATTGACTCGATTGTTGGAGTTATGGGCTGTATGGCGCAGAAAGATAAAAATGGGATTTTCAAACGCGCTTCAAATGTGGACTTTGTATGCGGGACGCATAATTTGCACAAAATACCTGAAATAATAAAATCTGTAATTGAGAAAAGAACAAAAATAGAAATGACAGATATGGATAAACAAGTTTTCGTCTCCCCCACTCTATCTTCCAGAGAGAACAAGAATTCCGCATGGGTTTCTATAATGAGGGGATGTAATAATTTTTGCACATACTGCATTGTGCCGTATGTGAGAGGCAGAGAAGTTTCCAGATCTTCAAAAGATATTATTCGGGAAGTTAAGGAGCTTGTTCACGCAGGATATAAGGAGATAACGCTTCTCGGACAGAACGTTAATTCATACGGTAAAGAGCTGAATGAGAATGTTGATTTCTCCGACCTGCTTAAACTGATTCACGAAATAGAAGATATTAAATCAATATACTTTATAACGTCCCATCCCAAAGACATTTCTTTGAAACTGATTGATGCTGTAGCCAATCTGGAAAAAGTGAGCAGATCCTTTCACTTTCCTATACAGTCAGGTTCGGATAAGATTCTTCGTTTAATGAATCGGGGATATACTCTGTCTCATTATATGGATATAGTTAATAAACTGAAAGAGAGGATACCTAATATTAGGCTTGGAACGGATATTATTGTGGGATTTCCGGGAGAAGATGAAACAGATTTTAATCAAACCTATCAGGTAATAAAAGAAATAAATTTTTCTCAAGTCTATATGTTTAAATATTCTCCGCGTCAGGGAACAGCCGCATTCAAGCTCAATGATAATGTCTCTGAACAGGTTAAAAAGAATAGATTAAATAGTATAATCCACTTGCAGCGACTTATAAGTCAGAAGAGAGAAAAGTAGTTCGTCCTATTACCTTTACTTTCCCATCCCTATTTTCTGAGCAACCTGAAACACCTTTCCTTCGGTCTTTATGGAAGGCGCAATAATTATATCCGTTAACTGCATTTCTTTTATGTTTCTTGCCCCGAGATTACCCATTGAAGTTTTTAAAGCGCCTGCAAGATTTTGTGA
>CAZMXO010000157.1:0-2648 GCA_964570265.1 uncultured bacterium | reverse complement strand
CTGCATTTTGCTTTTCAACTTGACAATCGATAGTCAATAACTATAATGCCAGCAATGAATTAAGGAGGCAGGGAAAGCATGAAACTTGATGGGAAAACGGCGATTGTAACCGGCGCGGCTCAAGGCATTGGAAAGGAAATAGCGTGCAGTCTGGCGAAAGAAGGCGCAAATGTTGTGGTCTCAGATATAGATATTGAACATGCGGAACAAACAGCAGATCAGATAAGAAAAATGGGAAGAGAAACGCTGGTTATAAAAGCTGATGTTTCTATGCCGGAAGACGCTGCAAATATTATAGAGGAAACGATTGACAAATTAGGGAGCTTGGATATACTCGTCAACAATGCTGGAATAACCAGAGATAATTTTGTTTTGCGCATGAAGAATGATGACTGGGATAAGGTGTTAGCTATAAATCTTAAGGGTACATTTAACTGTATTAAAGCAGCTGCGAAAGTTATGTTAAAGCAAAGAAAAGGCAGAATAGTAAACATGGCGTCCATTATAGGATTAATAGGCAACGCCGGACAGGCGAATTATGCCGCATCCAAAGCTGGGGTAATTGCCCTTACTAAATCTTGTGCTAAAGAATTTGGCTCAAGGGGGATAACTGTTAATGCTATAGCTCCGGGTTTTATAAGCACAAGAATGACGGAAGTACTTAAAGAAGATACAAAACAAAGAATGTTAGGCAATATTCCGTTAGGTAGATTTGGCTTGCCTACTGATGTTGCAAATCTTGTTTTATTTCTTGTCTCTGATGAAGCAAATTACATCACAGGGCAGGTAATTAATGTAGACGGTGGAATGGTAACTTGAAGTTTAAAAAAAAGGAGGAAATGGAGTATGTCTAGTGAAAAAAGAGTGAAGGAAATTATTGTTGAGCAGCTTGGAGTAAAACCCGAGGAGGTTACTAATGAAGCATCTTTTGTCGATGATTTGGGTGCGGATTCATTAGACACAGTAGAACTTGTTATGGCGCTTGAAGAAGAATTTGATATTGAAATACCTGACGAAGATGCGGAAAAGATTGTTACAGTTGTGGATGCCTCAAACTATATAGACAAGCACGTTCAGTAAAAGTAATTCGGTTACAGTTATGAAAAAAAATAGAGTTGTTATAACAGGTATGGGAGCAGTAACGCCTGTGGGTAACAATACAGACGTTTTTTGGAAAAATGTATGCAATGGAAAGAGCGGAGTAGATGGTATTGCTTTGTTTGATCCGTCAGATTTTGACAGCAAGATAGCTGGACAGATCAGAGATTTTGATGCTTCCTTGTATGTTGGACGGAAAGATGCAAGAAGAATGGATCGTTTTGTGCAGTTTGCTGTTGCCAGTAGTAAAATGGCTCTAAAGGACAGTGAATTAGACCTGGATAAAGAGGATAAGAACAGGATAGGCGTTCTTATAGGCTCTGGGATTGGTGGTTTGAAGATAATTGAAGATCAGCACAATATACTCTTAAAGAAAGGACCTTCAAGAGTATCTCCCTTTCTTATTCCGATGTTGATAATAGATATGGCAAGCGGACAAGTCGCAATTCAATTTGGTCTCAAAGGTCCAAATTTTGCAATTGCTACTGCGTGCGCTTCAGGCTCTCATGCAATAGGAGAGGCTTTCAGGATTGTTCAAAGAGGGGAAGCGGACATGATGGTAGCAGGAGGAACAGAGGCAGCAATAACTCCTACTGGACTTGCCGGTTTCTGTAAGATGAAGGCTCTTTCCACAAGAAATGAGGAACCCGAGAGAGCGAGTAGGCCATTTGACAGGGATAGAGACGGTTTTGTAATGGGGGAGGGAGCTGGTATTCTGCTTCTTGAAGATTTAGATCATGCAAAGAAAAGAGGCGCAGTTATTTATGCGGAATTAGCAGGCTTTGGTATGACTGCTGATGCATATCATATAACATCTCCGTCTCCTGAAGGTGAGGGAGCTGTTCGAGCAATGAAATTGGCTCTGGTCGATGCATCGTTAAATCCTAAAGATATTGATTATATTAATGCGCATGGCACTTCAACTTCTTTCAATGACAGATGTGAGACAAAAGCTATTAAAACTGTATTTGGTAGCTATGCAAAAAAGATACCAGTAAGTTCAACGAAATCCATGACGGGTCATCTTTTAGGAGCTAGCGGAGGAGTTGAATTGATATCATCTGTTTTAAGTATAAAGCATGGCATTATTACTCCAACTATAAATTATGAAAATCCAGATCCTGAGTGTGATCTCGATTATGTGCCTAATACTGCGAGAGAATGCAAGGTTAAATGTGCGATGTCAAACTCATTTGGTTTTGGCGGTCATAATTCAGTTTTAGTTGTAAAAGAGTATTAAAAAAAGGAGATAGACATATGGATTTTAGTTTAACAGAAGAACAGCAGATGATGCTTGAAGAGGTTAAGAAAGTTTGTGAAGAAAAAATAGCTCCTAGAGCAGAAGAGGTTGACGAGAAAGGTGAATTCCCGAAAGAAAACATTGAGATTTTGGCTAATATGGATTTGCTTGGACTTGTTATACCTGAAGAATATGGCGGTCTTGGCATGGGTTTTTTAACCTGGGCTCTTGTTGCTGAGGAGATTTCAAAGGCGTGTGGAACAACGGGTCTTATTTTTGGAGCTAATTTGCTTTGCGTGTATCCATTGAT
>CAZMXO010000156.1:0-2712 GCA_964570265.1 uncultured bacterium | reverse complement strand
ATAATATCTTTACTATCCAGCCCAATATTGCTGAGCTGCGCCTTTGTGCCTTCTACATCTGCATGATTCTGGTCTATTTTATTTATTACAGGAATTACCGTTAAGTCCGCGTCCAATGCCAGATAAAGATTTGCCATTGTCTGCGCTTGAATACCCTGCGCAGCGTCTACAAGGAGAATCGCTCCCTCACAGGCTTTCATGCTTCTTGATACTTCATAGCTAAAGTCCACATGTCCCGGGGTATCTATAAGATTTAGTGTATAAAACTTGTTATCTTTGTGTCTATAATCTATCCTTACCGCCCTAGCTTTTATTGTTATGCCGCGTTCTCTTTCCAAATCCATGTCGTCCAGAACTTGTTCCTGAAACAATCTATCCTCTATTGTGTGTGTGTATTGAAGAATTCTATCTGCCAATGTAGACTTTCCATGGTCTATATGGGCAATAATACAAAAATTCCTGATATTCTCTATTGTCATTAAAATTTCTCGAATTTATTTAAAGTGATTTTTGCTGATCCTATTGGCAGTTCAAGCTGTAATTGGACGGGTATTTGTCTCTCCGCTTCTAAAAACCAGATAATAAAGTTTCCCTTTTTGCCACCCATAGTGGGAAACTTTGCGCTGCAACTGACTTTCGTTGTCTCAACTCTGCCGAATAATTTACTATTTATTTCTTCTCTTTTAAATAGCAGATTAACTGATCTGATTTCATGTTTTGCGTATAATTTTGTGCTATCTAGTTTACGCCCTTTATCAAAATAACCTTTTGCCAAAATCCCCAATATATCTGAAACTGGTTCTAAGTCAGTTAGTTGCAAATCTATTTTCTCTCTTTTCCTAAGTTTATTATCATATTTGTCTATGACAATAGAACTTGTTTTGCTTAAAGGGAAATCTACTGTTTCGTAATAATTTTTCTCCCTAATGCCCCCGAATCTTCTAATCCTCTGATTAATTGTTTTTTTCAGCCTCAAAGAACTGAAATCAGTCGTTCTGACAAGCGATTCCATTCTATTGTGCATTATATAGAATTTCTTTATGATTGGATTTTCCTCATCTAATGAATCTATCTGAAAAACAATCCGATACGCAGACATTCCTTCGTATGTTCCTTTTTCTATCAATATCTCAGCTTCTGCGATTTTTATCAGCTTAAAGAATGACAGTTGATAGTTGATGTTGTAATGAAACCCAGCAACCTTATTCTCTTTCTTAAATCCTTCAGAAAAACCTGCGCAGGATAAAAAAAACACGCAGAATAAAACCAGTAGAGATGCATTACAATACGTCTCTATCTTAATTTTTCTCCTCATCTTTCTTTTTCTTGAGTTTAGATTCAGATGTGGCTTTTTTATCATCCTTTTTATCTACTTTGCCTGCTTCTTCCTTTGCTTTCTTGAGATAATCGCCACTTCTATAGTCAGTCGCATAAAAACCGGAGCCCTTGAAGATTATGCCAGTCCCTTTTCCTATCAATCTTCTTAGAACTCCTCCACATTGCGGACATTTTTCCAGCCGTTTTTCCGTCATTGACTGAAACTTCTCAAAACTGTGTCCACAATCCTTGCATTCATATTCATATGTCGGCATGGTTTCTAGCTCTTTGATTTGAATTTATTCCACAGCAGGAGGGTGGGGCTTGCTATGTAAACAGAGGAATATGTGCCCACAATTATTCCAACTATCAGGGCAAAAGCAAAATCATGAATGACCTCTCCGCCCAGATAGAATAAAGACACAACTACAAAAAGAGTGGTAGCAGAAGTCAGCACTGTTCTGGACAATGTCTGATTTATGCTGGCATTGATAATCTCTTTCTCGTTGCTTTTCTTCATGGAACGCGCATTGTCTCTTATCCTGTCAAATACAACTATTGTATCGTTAAGAGAATATCCCACAATTGTCAATAGAGCAGCTACTATAGGCAAGGTTATCTCTTTTCCCATAATAGCAAATGCGCCCATTGTAATAAGCACATCATGCATAAGCGCCAGTATTGCCCCAACTGCGAATTTAAATTCAAATCTCCATGTAACATATGCCAAAATGCCTATCATAGCAAAGAGAATTGCCAACACTGCCTGATTTCTCAAGTCTCTACCAACCTGAGCCCCAACCATTTCCGTTCGTTCCGCCGTTATCTCTACGCCACTAAAAGTACTTCTTAGTAGATCGGCAATATTATCCTTTGCTTCCAGAGAGGTTTTAATAATAAAATCGTTTTCGCTTCCAAAGTTCTGTATAACACTTTTTCCAAAGCCTGCCTTCTTTAGCCCATTTCTTATTGCTCCTATTGACACACTTGGGACAAACCTAAGCTGCGTAAGTCTTCCCCCTGTAAAATCTATGCCAAAATTCTCTTCTCCCTTAATAAAAAAGCTTGTCATTCCAACCAAAATCAGTATTAACGAAAGACCAATGGCTATGAAACGCTTACTAACAAAATCCAGATTAGGCTTCTGAAAAAGCTGCAACATCCTTATGCTAACAAAGCTTCTTCTCCTGCAAAACAAATCAAGAATGAGCCTGGTTACAACAATCGCAGTAAACATGCTTGCGAGAATACCTAGTGTTAGGGTCACAGCAAAACCTCTTATAGGCCCTGTTCCAAACTGATAAAGCACAACTGCCGCTATGAGCGTTGTTACATTCGCGTCTATAATAGTCCTAAATGCTTTTTGATATCCGCTTCCAATAGCGGCGCGAATGG
>CAZMXO010000155.1:0-2731 GCA_964570265.1 uncultured bacterium | reverse complement strand
TTAAAGAGGAATTGGATGATTTTTTGCCTAAAAGAATTTTAGATTTTCATATACATATATGTCCAGAAGAAGCAGTAGCAAATAATTATAAAGTTTGTGGACATAAACAAGAAGAATATTCTATAGAGCAATTGCGTCAAGATTGCAAAGAGCTTTATCCTGAGAGAGAATGTTACGGGGTTTGTTTTGGACATCCTGACAGAAAATACGATTTTTCAAAAATGAATGAATATGTTTCAAAAGTATGTGATAAAAAGGAATTCTTTCCTTTTAGATTATTACGACCGGAGGACAATCCGGAAACAGTAGAGAAGGATATTTTAGAGAAAGGATTTCTTGGCTTTAAACCATACCGCAACTATGTAAATAAGCCAAACCCTGAGGATGTAGAGATAAATGATATGCTTCCTGATAGACTAATGAGAATTGCTGATAAATACGGTTTAATTATAACGCTTCATATACCAAAGAAAAAAAGGCTGGCGGATCCTTCAAATCAAGAACAGATTGTATCCTTGTGTAAAAAATATCCAAATGCAAAAATAGTTCTTGCTCATGTAGGCAGAGCGTATTATATGAAGAACATTATCGGAAATTTAGATAAAATAAAGAAAATTCCTAATCTTTACTTTGACCTTACAATGGTAAACAACTGGGAAGTTCTTGAATATCTTTTTGATAATGTAGAATCCTGCAAAATTCTTTATGGCACCGACATCCCGATTGCTCTTGCTGCTGGAAAATCGGTTGAAATAAATGACCAGTATACCTATGTTACTCCCATTCCATGGGAATTATCTATCTCCGATGATCATCAAAAACTAATCTTTACGTCTTTTCTTTATGAGGAAATTCGGGCGATTAAAAAGGCATCACAAAAAGCCAATCTATCAAAAGAAGAAATAGAGAATATATTTTATTTTAATGGGAAAAGGCTGTTGGATGAGGTTATTGAAATTAAAAATAATAAGTAGTAGAAAAAACATAAATTGGAGGATTAAATAAAAATGTACGATAAAAATTGGGCAAAAGTAGATTTAAACAAAATTCCTGATGTAAAAGTAACTCCCCCTGGACCTCAATCTCAAAAGTGGCATAAGCGATGTACGAAATATTTTAAGGGATTAAGCGGACAGGTAAAGCTTTTTCCAGTTGCTTTTGAGTCCGGTAAAGGATGTGTTTTGACTGATGTTGATGGCAATAAATACATAGATTTTTCGTCGGGGATTTATGTTACCACGTTAGGACATTGTCATCCTAAAATTACAGAAGCTATCCAAAAATATGCGGGTAAGCTCCAAAATGCGCATGATTTCACAACTCCGATAAAAACACAGTTAATGGAAAAATTGGCAGAAGTTTTGCCCGGCGATTTAAGTGGATTTCAATTGTACGATTCAGGAACCACAGCAGTTGAAGCAGGATTGCGTGTATGCCGCGCCGCTACTAAACAGCATGAAATGATTTCCTGCTTCTATGATTATCACGGGAAAACTTATGGTGGGGTATCATTGGGGCATATTCGTTCTACAGTGTACGGACCTACAAGAGCACCTGGATTCCATATGGTCCCGCGGCCTGACCCATATCATCCTCACTGGACAAAGGATGATGGGACAATTGATACTGATAAATATATTGAGTTTTATGAGGAGTATTTAGATAGAGGTACAGCGCATCAGGTAGCCGCCCTTGTTCTGGAACCGATTCAAGGCTGGGGAGGTTCAGTAATGCCGCCTGATGATTTCTTCCCGAAAATAAGGAAATTTTGCGATAAGCATAAGATCCTGCTTTTTGATGATGAGGTTCTGGCGGGTATGGGGCGTACAGGAAAATATCTCTGTATGGAACACTGGAATGTAGTCCCTGATGTAGTAACACTTGGCAAAGGACTTGGTAATGGGTTTCCTGTCACATGTGTGGCTGTACGCGAACCTTACAAGGAATCATTTGAATCAATTTCAGCTTCCAGCAGTTATGGAGGAAATCCGATGGCATGCGCAGCTGCACTTGCATGTATTGAGGTTATAGAAGAAGAAAACCTGCTTAAACAGTCTACGCATCTGGGTAAAATAGCGTTAAAACGTATGGAGAAGATGAAGAATGAGCATTCCATTGTAGGTGATGTGCGGGCAAAGGGGTGTCTTATGGGTATAGAGCTTGTAAAGAATAAAAACACAAAAGAACCTTTTAATGAAGCGGGGAAACTGGTTTATCAAAAAGCATTCAGAAAAGGATTAGCATGGATTCCAGCAGGACATATCTTGCGTATGAGTCCTCCTATTATTATGGAAGATGAAGTTCTTTTCAAAGGATTGGACATTATTGATGAAGCCATTTTTGAAGTGGAGAAGGAACTGGGATGTTAAAGATTATTAAAGGAAGGGGATAAAAATGTCAATTTATTTTGCAGATAAAAAATGGACTGAATTAAAAGAACTAATTAAAAAAAATGCCTTAATTATCTTGCCGGTTGGTCAGGTGGAAGAACACGGTAAGCATCTGCCTGTAAAGACAGATACCTATATTGCTGAAGAAGTAGCAAAAAGAATTGGAGAATCGCTAAAAAATAAGATTCCTTTATTGATTATGCCTGCAGTTTGGAGCGGTTATTCAATGAAAAGTGTTGCAAAATGGCCGGGAACAATGAGACTAAAACAAGAAACATTTATCAACATGGTATTTGACATCTGTTCTTCCGTCATTGAAATGGGGTTTAAAAAGATTATGA
>CAZMXO010000154.1:0-2761 GCA_964570265.1 uncultured bacterium | reverse complement strand
TAAAAACGCAAAAAAAGTTGAAAAGATCAACTTTTAATAACTAAACTATAACCAAAATTGAACGATTTGGAGACCAAGGTCAACGATCTACATCGTCTCTTTGAAGACCAATTAAAGCGCAGTCGAAGATCGAGGGCAATGTCTCTAATACTGGGTATAGTTCTTGTAGCTGTAGCTACTATCTATTTCTCATGGATCTCTGCGACTGTAAAGAAATTGGTTGAGCCAGAAGGACTTGCAGAGATATTGCATAGTAGAATTCAACAGAACTTACCTACTGCTACAGAAAAGGTCGAAAAAATACTAAAGGATAATGCTCCTATCTATGCTGATAAGATGGAAGCAAGGGTAATGGAGTTCCTTCCAATTCTTAGAGCTGGCATTGAAAAAGAGATTGACAAGCTTGTGGATACCGGCATTACAACGACGAATGGTCATGCAACCTTAGCGCTTAATCGGTTCATTACAGAGAATAAAAGTGAACTGGATGAAGCAATGAAGGCTGTGAAAAGTCTTGAGGATGAAGAGTATGCCGAAAAGCTCCTTGAGATTTATGCTAACGAATACCTGTTGGCAACGCTTGATGAGGCTCTGACAGAATCGATAGGTCATGACATTGACACTATAGTAGATGTAGCTGGTAAGTCTTTTGAGTCTGTACGTGACCAACTTTTAGTCCTGCAAGAGGGAAAAGATCTAACGCATCAGCAGGAATCACAGAGAAAACTTATAAAGTTGATCATCAAATATCTACAGGAACCGGTGACGTCTTAAACAGAAGATAGAGTTTTATCTTTGAAAGAATTGGCGAGAGGTCAGAGAAGTTAAATGAATTTCTTCTCTGGCACTCGCTGTTTCTGTATGAAGCAGCCATCATGTTAAAAACAAAAGGAGAATGAGAATATGTGCGAGATGAAAAAAAAGATTGAAGAGGTAATTAAGAAAGATATTGAACCGGGATTAGCTGCTCATGGCGGAAGCATAGAATTAGTTTCTGTTGAAGATGGCGTTGTGAAAACCAGACTAAAAGGCGCATGCAGCGGTTGTCCCAGCGCTCAAATGACCATGAAGATGGGTGTGGAAAAAATCCTAAGGGAAAAAGTAGAAGGGATTAAAGAAGTTATAGCCGTTTAATCGTAGGGCTTTCATAAAAACAGCTAGCAAATTATGTCCCTTAGTTTCCATATGTCATCTATAATAAAATCAGGTTCTGCTTTGATTATATCTTCTTTTTTGCTTACTCCATAAGTAACAGCGCAGGTGAGTATACCTGCATTTTTGCCAGCTAATACATCTACATCCATATCGCCGACTATTATAGATTTTTCCTCGTTTATATTAAGCTTCTGCATCGTTTTGCAGAGAGGAAACGCAGAAGGCTTTTTCTGCTCAACGTTATCTCCGCCCATGATATTCTCAAAATAATCGTATATTCCAAGCGACTTCAGATTAGATATAACTTCTCTATGATTTTTGTTGCTTACAACAGCCTTTTTCTTATCTTTAAAATATTCCAGAATCTCTTTTACATTCGGATATAGAATGGAGTTATCCATAGAATGTTCTTTGTAGTATTCCCCAAACACCGAAACGGCTTCCTTTAGAAAACCCTGTTTATCTCCCAGTAACTTCTTTACTAAATACTCCCTGCCTTCTCCTACATAAGAAATTATCTCTCGAACACTTTTTGTCTTAAGTCCAAAACTTTTTAAAGTAAAATTGCCTGTATTGGCTATGTCTTTCATTGAATCAAACAGCGTGCCGTCCAAATCAAACATAATAAGCTCTATATTCTTTTTCATATTTCCAAAAAGTCTTTTATCTCATTAACATCAAAAGTATGTCTACATTTCGGTAAAGCATTTATAAACGATTTCCCATAATATCTAGTTTTAATCCTCGGATCTAGAATTCCCACTATGCCTCTATCCGATTTATTCCTTATAAGTCTTCCACATCCCTGTTTAAACATCATTATTGCCTGTGGCACCTGATACTCTATAAAAGGATTCTCATTTCTTGATTCCATAAGTTCCATTTTTGCTTCTGTTACAGGATCATCCGGAACAGAAAATGGCAATTTTGTAATGATTACACATTCCAAAGCTTTTCCCGGAACATCTATCCCCTGCCAAAAAGTAGTTGTTCCCAATAAAACAGAATTCTTATTTTTTTTAAAATTTGCAAGTAACTCGTAACGAGGTTTATCTCCCTGCCTTAATAAATTTATATCTTTGTAACTCAAGATTAAATCATTAAATATAACATTTAACATCTTATAACTGGTAAATAATACAAATATTCTTCCTCTCATAATATCTATTATTTTTTTGATGTGTTCAAGAACTTGCTTTTGGAATGCTTCAAATTTCTGGTTTGGGTCTTCTATCTTCTTGGGAAGATACAAAAGGACATTCTTTCCGTAATTAAAAGGAGACCCCAGCAGCAGTTCGTCACAGTCTTTTATCCCGAGACTCTTCTTTATAAATTTAAAATCGTTATTTACAGATAATGTAGCAGATGTAAGTATAATTGGTTTTATTTTGCTGAATAATTGCTTATCTAACTCCTCTGCAATTTCTATTGGAGCGGCAAAAAGCGAATATTTTACGGCTCTTTTTCTTTTTGATATTTCGATCCAATAGACATAATCATCCTTTGTGTGATTTAAAATAAACGACATAGCTTTTGATATATCAACACACTTCTTTGAATACGATTTTATTAAAACCTCGTCTTCTTCGTCTTTTACATAATCCAA
>CAZMXO010000153.1:0-2775 GCA_964570265.1 uncultured bacterium | reverse complement strand
TATTCAGGAAAGAGATGTAAAACTTGGCAGGATTCAGATATTTAATAACTGGAGTTCTTATATGGTTAAGGATGAAAATACTGTATGGATAGGATTAGAATACTTTTGCAATGAAGGAGATGAACTCTGGAATAAGACTGATGAGAGTTTTGCCAAATTTGCAATTAATGAATTAGCTAAAATTGGTATTATAGAAAGAAAGGATGTGCTTGATAAAGTTGTTATTCGAATGCCAAAAACCTATCCGGCTTATTTTGGAGCATATGATCAATTTCATGTAATCAGAGACTTTGCCGATAAATTCGAAAACCTGTTTTTGATAGGCAGAAACGGTATGCATAGATATAATAACCAGGATCATTCTATGCTTACGGCAATGACGGCTGTTGAAAACATTATCAACAATATCAAATCCAAGCACAATATTTGGGCTGTGAATACTGAAGATGAATATCATGAAGAGAAATAAATGCTATTCATTTGTAATGGAAGCTAGTTTATTATAAAATTCGGGGATTATGAATATTTTACTTTGTACTTTACCAGAGGTGTGTGTTTCAAAAGATTATTTGCCTCATCTTTCACTGCTCTATATTGCAGCTCATGCAGAAAAAAGTGGGCATAAAGTTAAAATAATAGATTCACACATTGAAGGATTAACTACCGATAATCTTATAAAAACTATAATTCAAGAGCAACCGGATATTTTGGGAGTAACAGCTACTTCTCACAATCGTTTCGAGGTAATAAAAGTCTTAAAAGAGGCGAAAAAATTCTTGCCTAAAACTATCACAGTTGCCGGGGGGGTGCATTTTACAGTCACTGCGGAGGATGCCTTGAATTGTATTCCTGAATTAGATGTAATAGTTTTATGGGAAGGAGAATATGTTTTTTGCAATCTGGCAAATACCATACAGGGCGGCGGAAGTTTTGATAGCGTAAACGGAATTGTTTTTCGCAAAGATTCAGGAGAAATTGTTTTTACTAAGCCGCCTACATTTATCCACAATTTAGATGATTTGGCGATGCCGGCATGGCATCTTATTGACATGAATAAATATCAAGCCAGATTAGAAGGGACTTATGATACCAGAGCTATTGGCGTAATGAGTTCAAGAGGATGTCCGTCTTCCTGTGTTTTCTGTTCTAATTCTGTATGGGGTAGAAAAAGTTGTAGGCGAAAATCTCCTCGTAACTTCATTGATGAAGTTGAATTTCTTCATAAAAAATATGCTTTTAAAGGATTTGATTTATGGGATGATACATTGACTTTGAGCAAAAGTCATATATTGGGTATTTGTGATGAGATTTTACGAAGGGACCTTAAAATAGAATGGTATGCAAGAGCAAGGGTAAATACAGTTAATAAAGAAATCCTTCTTTCAATGAAAAGGGCTGGATGTGTGGCTATTGGTTATGGAATTGAATCAGGCAGTCCAAAGGTGTTGGAAGCAATAAAGAAAAAAACAACACTTACTCAAATAAAACAGGCTGTAAAAGATACTGCAGATATTGGAATAATTAGCAAAAATTTCTTTATGTTCAGTTTACCCGAAGAACGAGAAGAAGATATTTTAATGACTATAAATTTGATGAAAGAATTGGCCTCTTATTCTCCAACTGTCGCTATTCCTTATGCGTTAACCCTTATTTATCCTGGAACAGAGCTTGAAAAATTAGCAAAAGCAAGGGGGATATTATCCCAGAATTTTTCGTGGAATACCTATGCTGAGTTTTCAAAATCAAGACTTTATGGAGAAAACAAAACCATTCCTTTTTATGAAGAACAACTTAGCCTGGAAAAAGTTAAATCAATAATTAGGCATCATCTTGTGTCCAAGGGCGATTTCTTCCAGAAGGCAAAACGAAGACTTTCGCGTATTAGAAATTTTCACGATATTTTAAGTTCATTTAAAGCTTTTAGATAATTAAGGAACTTTGCTTCTATGAAATCTTTGCGGAAATTTATTCTGAAGTTTATAGGGCAGAATCAGCTTAAGAGGACATTGGTCAAGAATACCGGTTTTATGTTTGGAGGAGACATTGCAACAAAGGTCTTCAGATTGTTGATAATGCTTATTCTTATGAAGTTGTTGTCTCCCAATGAATATGGGCAGCTATTTGAGGCGATGGCAGTGGTTCTTGTAATAAGTGAGCTTATTGATGTTAGAATTGGAGAGGCAGTCACCAAGTTTGCAACAGATTACCTTGTAAAAAACCAGAAGAATAAAGCTCTAAGTATTATTAAAATAGGATATTTAGTAGACGCGCTTTTAGGAATATTATGCTTTTGTGTTGTTATGCTACTCGGAGACGTTATAGCACAAAAGATATTTCACGGACATGTATCATCAAAATTAATAAAGATATACGCTTTGGCTCCTCTTCTCTCAACAGTTAATGGTACTTCTCTCGCAATAATTCAAACATTTAAAAAATTCAAGATAATGAGCATATTTAACGCATCAAGCGCGTTTGCAAGGTTTATTTTTCCTGTGGGACTTGCCTATCTTGGTTTGGAATATATAATGCTTGGCTATGTTCTGGCAGCATTTGTCCCCGGAGCATGTTTGCTGATTATTGTTCTGAAACTTCTGAGAGCAGAATTCGGCAATGTCAAGGCATCAAATATTGCGCCTGAGATAAAAAAAATTCTGCCATTTACCTTTCACACAACAGTTTCCGTTACTTTTAAATCCGTTATCAGACAAATGGACGTAGTGTTGCTTGGATTTTTTAAGTCTCCGGAAATAGTTGCCTATTACAAAATAGCTC
>CAZMXO010000152.1:0-2789 GCA_964570265.1 uncultured bacterium | reverse complement strand
CCGGCTTGTTTTATGCATTCAGCGCCAAAAACAGAACAGTGAAAGTCATTTCTCGGCGGATGAACAGTGCAAACAGCTACATCGCAGTTATTCAGTCCATTAATCCATATCTTTTTAGATTCATCACTTTTGGTAACAACTTTATCCCAGTCGTACGCAATAATACGCGCGCCTGCTTTGGAACATTCATTTGCTACCCAGCTATTCAGAGGCGCGATAACAGTAACGTCCTCTCCTTTATTAATGAAAATTCTTGTTGCTTCAGAAACCCAGATTTGAGTTCCGCCATGAAGAGGCGTGTCTTCGATAAATCCGATATGCATATTTCTAATCTTCCTATAATTAGTTTTTGGTCTTTTTTAAGGTTTTGAGTAATTCATAAAATGTCCCAGCAAGAACCTCCGTGCCATAACGCATTCTTACAGCATCTCTGTTATGTTTTTTAAGTTCTTCTTCATTTTTTCCAAACATTAGCTTTGTTGCTTTACTAAGAAAATCTTGAGAGAAATTATTTTCAGGAAAAAGCACGTATTTTATTCGCTTCTCTTCGGGAAGATCTTTCCCAACAACATTGTCAAAAACATCTTTAGGATAATAACTGCTGCATATAATGGGGATTCCGCATGCACTGGACTCAATAATAGGTAATCCTCTGCCTTCGGTCTCACTTGGAAATAGAACTACTGTAGCAAGTCTGTAAATGTCCTCAATATGCATACGTTCCAGTTCATTTATCTTAAAGCTTGGATGATCTTCTGTTCCTACTGAAAACGCGATAAAGATACGGTCGGAGATATCTTTCGGCAATTCTGAACATAAATCAATATAGGCATTTAGAATAGTTGCAAGGTCTGCCTGATGCTCTATAGGTACAGGACCTGTTATGTGGAGAACAAGTTGAATGTCATTATCGGCTTCAAATTCCTTGCGAAAGGGGGAGTAGTTCATAAGCGCAGAAAAAAGATGCAGATCCTTTTCAATTCGTTTTCGTGCGATTACGCGTGTTGGCTGGAGACAGTAAATAATCTTTACACTTGTTAAATCAAGTTCAAGTCCTTTTCTGAATCCACAGACAACAGGCTTTTGTTCCTTCATCCATTTTGTGAGATTCGCAACATGTTCAGAAACCGAAATAGGATTGATCTTCGGCTTGCCGTCTGAAAGGATATATGCCATTCGCAAACGAGACGAGCTAACATCTTCTTTTGTATATTCTCTTAAAAATTCGTCGCTTATAAAAGTGGATATTTCAAACACTCTATCCTTAGGAAATCCATAGTGTGTAGTAAGATAACGAGATTGCTTATGATTTATATTTACCTGAATCCATCGCCTTCCATTCCATGGATAAAGCTTTTTAAACAGGGAAAAAAATGCTCGATTCTTAATGTTTTTAAAAAAGTGATCTCTTACCCCTGCTTTTTCTCCGAGTTTGCGTTCTGAAGCAGGTTTTCCTCCTTCCCAATAGAAATCATGGTTGGAATTCAATACATACATGCCGAGGGCTTCAGAAACTAAAATAGTTGCAATGGCAATTGCAAAGTTTCCGGGATTCGAAAAAATATTAACAGGAAAAAGCAATGCAATTTTTTTATCCACTATATAGGAGCCAAGTTCTTCTGCAAAAGAAACTGTCTGCCTCCACATCTCTATAGCAAGATCACTGGAAACTTTACTGCCTTCAGGTATATCCTCATAGAAAAGTTTGGAAAACCACTTCCCACTGTGCCATTTAGACCATCCGTTCATTTCACGAATATAAAAGCGATCCCACGACGGTTTAAGAACCGCATCTACTTTATCACAAAAATCTCCGCCGATAAAGTGGAGAACAGGGAGAGTGGTATGAGTGTCTGTGAAAAATTTTTCTATGCAATGAGCATATTTACTTATCTCTATTGAAACTCCGTCAATCCCAAAATCGTACGTCATAAACGCAATACCGTTATGGAGTGAACTCAGGTATTCTTTGTCAGTGAATGTTTCAATATTCGGGGAATTTCTTTTTACGCGCTCAAGAACAGTTGAGATATCCTTCCATCTTTTGACATTCGTTTCCGAAAGCATTTGTTTCATCTGTTTAAAAAGAATTTTCTTATTATCTTCCATTGTACTCCCTGATTCATGAATTTAATCAGTATGTTAACATACTGCCAAAACTTTGCAATAAATTTGCCATCCGCCACCCTTTATGATAGAAAGCATGGATAAAATTATGAACAAATTCGAGATATTATTCGGACTAAAAGAATCTCAAATAAAAAGCACATGTATCATCATGCCTTTTTTAAAAAAAGGTATTCTTAAAGACTTTGGCATAAAACAGTTCTCAAAAGGAAGGTTCTACGGTACAGGTAGCAACGAATTATTTACGTTGATACATACGGGAATAAGCGCTTCGCTTACAGGGGATGCAGTATTGTATCTAAGTAATACCTCATGCAAAAACATAATACTCTTCGGTTCCTGCGGTCTCGTAGAAAGCACAAAGGATATAAAATTGGGGTGTCTCATCACTCCTTTGAATTGCCTGTCAATGGAGAGTTTTACAGAAATGCTATCAGCCTCTAACAAGGACTGTAATATTTCATACCCGGATAAAAACATGCTGGAAAGCTTTTTAAATACAAACAATCAGTATGTGAAAAAAACCGCTTGCGCAAGTGTTGGTTCTTTAAATCTGGAAGGGGAAAACGTAGACTTGTTCAGGACAAAAGGGATACAGGTCGTTGACATGGAATGTTCCGCTGTTTTTTCTGCATCAAAACACATAGGATGTAAAGCTATAA
>CAZMXO010000151.1:0-2817 GCA_964570265.1 uncultured bacterium | reverse complement strand
GCAGTCCGGAGGTTATTTGAACAGTATCACGTTCAATCTGCATTCTTCCGCCTCTTCCATATCCGGATTGTCTTCGTACAAGCTCCCTGTTTATCTCTGTCTTATTTATTCTTAATCCAGCCGGCATACCTTCAAGCACAGCTGTAAGACATGGTCCATGTGATTCACCCGCTGTAAGATAACGCAACATATATACCTCCTACTTATATTATCTTTCTGCTTCCAGGCTTTACTAAAGGAATTTCCCCCTGTTGGCATATTAAACAGTTGTCCTGATTATAATTTTTAAAAACCAGTTTAGCCAGACTCTTGAATTCTGCGGGAAAACTAATTTTCTTCTCACTTCTGTCAATTATCGCGCCAATGCCAACAATGCAGCCTTTGAAACTTTCTATAGTTGCAATAACTTCCATAGTTGAGCAGCCTGTAGTAATAATATCTTCAACAATAAGTATGCGTTCTCCCTTTTCAATTTCAAATCCTCTCCGAAGAATCATTTTCCCATCTTTTCTTTCGCAAAATACAGCTCTAATACCTAAAGCTCTGGCAACTTCCTGTGCAATGATAATCCCTCCAATTGCAGGAGACACAACTACATCGCATTGTGTGTGTTGAAAAAGCCCTGCAATTGCTTTTCCAAGTTTAGTTCCATGCTCCGGATATTGGAGAACCTTAGCACATTGAATGTATTGGCTGCTGTGAAGACCCGAAGAGAGCAGAAAATGTCCTTCAAGAAGGGCATCATATTTTCTAAAGATATCTAAAACTTCGCTTTGTTTCATTATTATAATATTCCTTCTAGAAACTCGTTTACTCTATTATTAACATCTTGTGTATTTTTTAGGTCTCTTTGCGCAATTAATAAAGAATGTAGGGATTTTATTTTCTTATGTTCTAACATTTCGTTAACAATTCTCACGGCTCTACCCTTTCCCGTACCGCTTCCATATGTATAAAACGCTACAACCTTTTTCCCATCAAACCCATAGCATTTATCCAGATAGGTGTTTAATGCCGGAGCCGGACTAAAAGCCCAAACAGGGGAACCAAACCATATCATGTTATACATACTCAGGTCAAAATTAGCGTCACCGATATTAACCCTTTTCCTTTGCAGGGCTGTCATGCTCTGTCCAGCGAATGTACTGGCTCCGTCAATCGGTTCTAATCTCACCAAATCAACTTCAAAATTCCTGCATTTCAATTCTTGTGAAATTATTTGAGCTAGTTTGTGTGTATTCCCTGTTAATGAAAAATAAATTATACATACCCGTATTTTCTTCGCCAATTCCATTTTTAAAAATTTATTTAATCTTCTCTTAAAATGCGGATGAATCTTCTTAAATTCTACGGCTGTTAGATATTTATTTTCCCCTATTTTTTTAACCCGCTTAACATTTGATAATGCATAAAAAGAACGGGTTTCCTTTTTTGCTCCAAAGTCTTGCGGGAATTCTAATTCAAGTTCCAATTCAGATTTTACAGGATAGTGAATATCTGTTTCGAAACATAGTCCAATTTTACTAATATTCACAACATTACTGTCACAAAGATCCATTTTATATTCATGCTTAGCGCAAATTTTTAAATTTACGTCAAGTCTTACGTGTTTTCGTTGCAATATTCCGCTCATTGAATTCCTTTATCACTTTTTCCATTGCGTGCCTGGGACTGGAAGCTTTAGTAATAGATCTTCCAATTACTATTAAATCAGCACCTTCATTAATAGCTTGCGCGGGAGAAGATGTTCGCTTTTGGTCGTCTTTATCCGAGTCTTGAAATCTTATGCCCGGCGTAACGATCAGAAAGTCTTCTCCGCATGTTTGTCTAATATATTTTATTTCTTCCGAAGATGCAACAACGCCACTTAATCCAGCTATTTTTGCCATTTTTGCAAGATGTGAAACATGTTCTTTCATGGAAGTTTCTATATGCAGATCGTTCTTTAGCGCTTTCTCATCTATGCTGGTGAGAACTGTAACGCCTAAAAGAATGGTTTTGGATTGTGCCGCTTCATACGCAGAACGCATCATCTCTATTCCGCCGGATGCATGCACAGTCAGCATAAAAACACCCATTTTAACTGCATTGCCAACTGCCAATGAAACCGTGTTGGGGATGTCATGGAACTTTAAGTCTAAAAATACCTTACAGCCTTTGTTATGAATAAAATCTATAATATCAGGTCCCTGGCTTGTGAATAGCTGGCTCCCTACTTTAAAAACGGACACATAATCCTTCAGTTCTTCTACAAGTATTTCTGCTTGTTTCAGATTATCTACATCAAGCGCCACAATTACGGGAGATTTTAAGGAGTTTAATTCTTTTTTAGCTGTCATAACTTTCTAAAATTCTATCATAACGATTTTTGCTGTGCAACTTCAATTCTCTGAAGAATATATTTTTCCAGTTTCAGCGCGCCTAATCCGCAAAGTATTCCAACAACTGCGCCAGCCAAAACATCAAATGGATAATGCACTCCGACATAAACTCTGGATATGCCTACAACAAGCGCAATAAAGAAAAAGCAGAATCTAAAGTTTCTGTATTTGTTTGACAATATGGTTGCTATTCCAAATATATTAGCGGCATGAGATGAAGGAAATGAATAACTGGTTGAAGTTGGCACAAGGATGCGCGCATCAAGAAGAATATTACATGGACGTATTCTTGCAAAAAGAAATTTCAATGGAAAGCTATTTAAAAGGTCTATAAATATAAGTGATACAACGAGCACTATTCCTGTTATTCTCCCCTTTTTCCCGCCAAATATCATCAAGCATAGCCATGCAGCTAAAAGAGGAATTTTCCAGTATT
>CAZMXO010000150.1:0-2828 GCA_964570265.1 uncultured bacterium | reverse complement strand
AAACTTTAGCATAATGTTTATTACCATCTATTTCTATTAGACAGCAATCATTGTGTTTGGAAGCGGTGTTGCCTACATCAAGCCATAGTGTCCTGTCTTTACAAATTTCAACCTGCGTTATCTTATGCATCTACCTTTCCTTGTATATCCAAAAACAATCTCTCTAGAATAAGTTGAGGGCTGACATTGTTTCCTACATACCCCTTCATATCAGTAACTGTGTTCAAAAAACTCTCAATCTGAGACAGAGAAAACTTGTTCCCAAGTTGCTTAATATCTTCTTTGATATCCAGATTAATAAGAGGAACTTGTTCTCCAACTTGCTTCAAAATTGCAATATCTCTGAAACATGTTATAAGCATGTCTAAGCTCATACGCAACTTGTTTCTATATTCCGCAACATCTATGCGATCATTGTCAAATACTTTTTCATTAAATTCTTCTACAAGAGTAAGTGCATTTTCGTTCTTCAATCTGCCAAGCATATCCACCAATTTTCTCTTTACCAGAGGTATTTGCGCGTCGTCCTTCAATTTAATGGCCTCTCCTAAACTACCTTGAGATAGATTGGCTATGAAATGAGCAAGAGATTTGTCCACTTCATGATGTTCTGCCAAAAAGCTCTCAATTTTATGAAGCTTTATCCTGTTAAATGGAACTACCTGGCAACGAGAAACTATGGTCTGTAAAAGCAGATGTGTATCTGTAGAAGTTAAGATTAATACGGAATTTTCCGGGGGCTCCTCCAAAGTTTTTAAAAGACAGTTTGCAGCTTGGATACCCATATTTTCTGCATCCACAATAACATACACTTTTTTCTTTCCTTCATACGTCTTAAACGATATTTGTGTTCTTAATTCTCTAATATTGTCAATTGTTATTGATAGAGAAGCACCTGTCGGATAAATGTATTTCACATCAGGATGTACAAAAGCCTCGATTTTTTTACAACTTACACATCTATCGCAAGGAATCTCAGCAGCCTCCTCACAATTTAATGCTTTGGCAAGATTAACTGCTGTCAGCTTTTTACCAACTCCCTGAGGACCAACAAACAGATAGGCATGAGGAACTCTCCCTTGTTTTAACGAATTTCGAAGAAGCTTTAGAGCTGTTTCCTGTCCGATAATATCATTAAACGACATAATTATTTCTTCTTAATAAATCATCTACATGCTTCTGAATATCTGCTTGTGTCTCATTAACTTCATTTTTTACTGTAACCACTTTTATGCGTTCAGGTTCCCTTTGAGCAAGACTTAGATACCCTTCCCGCACTCTTTTATGAAATCCAATATCTTCCTGCTCAATCCTGTCACTCTCCCCCATTAGAAAGGAATCCTTTGATAAGCGCAAGGATTTTTCTAATCCAATACTCACGTCAATGTCCAAAAGAATTGTTAGAGCTGGTTTCACTTTGTTTATAGCAAAGTCATTTATATGTTTTATAATGCCCAGATCAATTCCCCTTCCATATCCTTGATATGCAAATGTGGCATCATAAAAACGATCACAGATCACAATAACATTTTTCTCTAGCGCAGGAATAATAATCTCATCAACATGCTGCGCTCGCGCTGCTTCATATAGCAGCAATTCGGTTCTTGCTGACATATTCTTGTGCAAAGGAGAGAGCAGTAATTGCCTCATTTTTTCTCCTAATGCTGTGCTGCCCGGCTCTCTTGTACAACAAGTTTTAATACCTTTCTTAGCAAGATAACCAGCGAGTAACCTGCAATGCGTGGATTTTCCACTACCTTCAGGCCCCTCAAATGTTAATAAAAATCCTTTTTTCATAATGCGATGATTATAACATTACATGCTGTTTTGTCTATTGGAATTTGCGTCTTGAAGAAGCATGCTGTTTTTGTTAGTATACTCGGGATTATGTCCGCGCCAGTAGCTCAGTTGGATAGAGCATCTGCCTTCTAAGCAGAGGGTCGGGGGTCCGAATCCCTCCTGGCGTACTTTAAAAATCAGGAGAAAAAACCAATGCTTAAGTCTATAAGAAAGAACATGAAGCCCATAATGTGGATAACAGCATTAAGCTTCCTGGCTACAATATTTTTTTCATGGGGAATGGGTGTAACATCGAAAGCAAGAACAAATATTACTGTGGCAAAAGTAAACGGAACTGCTATCAAGTATGAAGAGTTTAGATATGCCCTAATAAGCACGGAAAGAAATTATAGAAAAACATATGGAGATCGCTTTGATAAAATTAAAGAAAATTTGAACTTGGAGAATCAGGTTCTAAATCAATTGATAAATCAAACGCTCCTTATACAGGAGATAAAGAGACAACGTATAAGAATATCGGATAAAGAGATCATAAGTAGAATAAGACAAGATTCGACATTTAAGAATAAGAAAGGCGAGTTTGATAAGATAAAATTTAAACAATATGTAAATAACAACCCTGCTTCTCGATGGGAAAAAATTGAGAATGGAATTAGGAAGTCTCTTGCGATTGAGCATGTTTGGAGAAAAATCACTGATCCTGTTGTCATAAGCGACAAAGAAGTTTTGGACGATTTTATGCTAAAAAATGAAAAAGTAAAAATTAAGCATATACGCTTCGGTGTAGACGAGTTTGAAACTCAGGTATCCGTAAAGGATGAAGAAATTGTTGAATATTTTTCTAAGAACAAAACTGAATTCAAGCAACCTGATAGAGTTAATATAGAATATGTTCTTATTGAAGATGAAGATAGAGCATACGATGTTTCTATTGACCTGTCTGAAGAAAATAAATGGGAAAAGGTACTGAAGAAAGAGAATCTCTCATCGAAAAAAACCGGATATTTTGCAGAAATAGAAAAAGTCCC
>CAZMXO010000149.1:0-2849 GCA_964570265.1 uncultured bacterium | reverse complement strand
CTGTTTCTGCTGAATCATTGCCTCCGATATAAAAGAAATATCTGATATTATTCTTCTTGAATATCTCAACTATTTTTTCACATTCCTCTTCAGTAGGTTTTTTCCTTACAGAGCCAAGCGCAGCAGATGGTGTATTTGCCACTTTTTTAAGAACTTCAGTGTCTTGCGCTCCTAAATCAATAAAATTCTCATCAAGTAATCCCTTTACGCCGTGTAGTGCGCCGTAAAATTTTTGAATTTCGAGATGTTTCCCAGCTTCTATTATTGCGCCAACCAAGCTCTGATTAATAACGCATGTTGGTCCGCCTGATTGACCTATAACAGCGTTTCCAATTATCTTACCACTCATCAGACTCTCCTATGTTTATTTGTTATTTCGTCTTATTACTTTATTATTTCCAATGCTTGCTTATACACATTATCAGCGGTAAAACCGAATTTTTCTGCAAGTATTTTATACGGTGCAGAAAGTCCAAATTCATCAATTCCAAGCACTTTTCCATCTAATCCGGCGTATTTATACCATCCTGCAGTCGAACCGGCTTCAACGACTAATCTTTGCCTGCATGATGATGGAATAACTTCTTCAATATATGATCCGGATTGTGCTTCAAATATTTCCACGCTTGGCATATTCACAAGTCTTACGTTATGTCCCTCCTTATTCAAGCGCTCTGTTGCTTCCATGCAAATGCTGACTTCGGAGCCGGAAGCAATAATAACAAGTTCAGGTACGCTGGACTTATTATCTATTAGCACATATGCTCCATTAGAAAGATTTTTTGCTGATGGATATATATTTCTGTCAATTGCAGGAAGTTTTTGTCTTGTTAGAAGAATAGCAGTCGGTCCGTTGTTTTTGAGAGCCTCTATCCATGCAGTAGACGTTTCAGACGCATCAGCTGGTCTTATTACTGTTAAGTTTGGTATCAATCGAAGTGATGCTAATTGTTCAATTGGTTCATGTGTCGCACCGTCTTCTCCGACAAAAATACTGTCATGCGTAAAAACATAAATTACCCGCTGTTTCATAATGGCTGCAAGCCTTATAGAAGGCTTCATATAATCTGAGAACACAAAGAAAGTAGAGCAATAGGGAATAATGCCGCCAAAAACAGCCATGCCGTTTACAACCGCTCCCATGCAATGTTCTCTTATACCAAAATGCATGTTGCGTCCGCTGAATTTTCCTCTGTTTATGGATTCGTATTTTTTAAGTATTGTCTTTGTGGATGGAGCAAGATCAGCTGAACCGCCAATGAGAAACGGTACCTTTTCTGCGATAGTCTGCATTATTTCCCCACCTGCATTTCGTGTCGCAATAGATTTGTTTTCAAAATCAGGTAAAATATCCGCTAGATTTTCCGGAATTTCCTTATTCAGCCAGTTACCCAAACTTTCTGCTTTTTGCGGATATTTTGTTTTGTATTCTTCAAACTTGTTTTTCCACTCTTTATATACTGAAAGTTTTTTCTCATTAAATCTCTTGAAGATATCCTTTGTCTCATCAGGTATATAAAAAGCAGGTTCAAGAGGACATCCAAGATTTTGCTTGGTCAGTTTTACCTCTTCTTCTCCCAGAGGTTCGCCGTGCGCAGATGCGCAGTCCTGTTTATTAGGAGATCCTTTGCCTATATGAGTTCGTCCGATAATCAAAGTCGGCTTATTTTTTTCTTTTTGTCCTAACTCAATAGCTTTTGCAATTTCATTCGAATTATACGGGTCAATTTTTATTACTTGCCATTCATATGCTTCAAAGCGTTTTCCTACATCTTCACTAAAAGTAAGAGAAGTATCTCCTTCAATAGTAATGTGATTGTCATCATAGAAATATATAATGTTCCCAAGCCCAAGATGTCCTGCAAAAGACGCTGCTTCTGCGCTAAGCCCTTCCATCATGTCTCCATCGGTTACTATGCCGTAAACATAAGAATCAAAGAGTTTAATTTCATTCGTATTAAACCTATTTTCAAAGATTCTTTCCGATATTGCCATACCAACACCATTTCCAAATCCCTGTCCAAGAGGACCTGTTGTTGTATCAACTCCCGGAGTTACGCCGTATTCAGGATGTCCGGGAGTCTTGCTTTCCCACTGCCTGAAATTTTTAAGTTCTTCAAGTGATAAATCAAACCCGCTCAAATGAAGCAATGAGTAAAGAAGCGTTGACCCATGTCCGCCGGAAAGAACAAATCTATCTCTGTTTATCCACGTAATATCCTTAGGGTTGTATCTTAAAAATCTTGTCCAGACTACATACGCATAATCCGCAACTCCCATTGGAAGTCCAGGATGCCCGGAATTGGCTTTTTGCACAGCATCCACCGAGAGCATTTTTATTGTATTTATTGCGAGAGCGTCATTTTTATCAAATTGCATTCCTGTCTCCTTGATTTTTTGATTAAAAAACTATCCGAAATGTATCAAATTTTTGTTGATTTTGCAAAATAATAAATCACATGTGCTCTCTGGAGTAGGGAAGGGGATTACTCCCTAACGATAATTAATTATTTTTGTTTTTTGCAAATCCCGACAATAAGCAGTTCCAAAGCCAGTTTTTGAGGAACTTTACCTGTTTTTATAGACACCTCTGTTTCAAACAATTTTTTAATATCTGCTATCAGCTCTTCTTTTTGAAATTTTAGGCTTTGCTGGGCGATTCTGAAGACTAGATAAGGATGTTGTCCTGAGAGCTTCTTTGAAGCAGAACTATATGTTTTTTGATCATAATATCCTCTTCTAACTACATCCTCAGGAATGTCTCCTTTCTCAATAAGTATCTTGGCTTGCAATAACAGCCTGATTCTTTTTGTCAGCATAGGCACAAGACTATAGCCGGAGTTTTTAGT
>CAZMXO010000148.1:0-2849 GCA_964570265.1 uncultured bacterium | reverse complement strand
AAAGACCTATCCTCTTGGGGTGATTAAAGATAAGAGCGGAGAATAGCGATGCAGCGGATTCTTGTAGCAGGTTTTGGCGGGCAGGGAATAGTATCAATGGGTAAGATGCTGGCATATGCCGGCATGAAAGAAGATAAACACATTACTTCTCTTCCTTCATACGGACCGGAGATGCGCGGGGGAACTGCAAACAGCTCGGTTATTATATCGGAAAGAGAAATAGCTTCTCCATTTATATCACATCCGGATACGCTTATTGTAATGAATCAAGCGTCATTGGATAAATTTTCCGAACTTGTTTTGAATGACGGACTCATAATTGCAAACAGTAGTCTCGTGAAAATAAATAGTGATATAAGGGCTAAAACAAAAGTTGTAGAAATTCCTGCAAATGATATAGCAATTGAGCTTGGAAATCTGAAGGTAGCAAATATGGTCGCGTTAGGCGTATTTGTCAGGGAAACAGCTGAGATAAAACTAGATTCCTTAGAGACAGCTTTAGAGAAGATATTCCCTCCCAGAAAGCATAATCTTATTTCCTTAAATATTAAGGCATTGAAGAGGGGATTCAATATATGAAAGATATGGATATAAACAGGTTGAGACATGTGATATCAGGGTTTAAGGGCACAAAAGTGCTTGTTGTGGGCGACCTGATGCTTGATAGATTTGTCTGGGGGACCGTTGAACGCATTTCGCCTGAAGCGCCTGTACCTGTTGTTAAAATTAGTTCTGAGTCTGCTATGATGGGTGGCGCATCTAATGTTGCAAATAATATTAGAGCGCTTGGAGCAGAGGCATTAATTACGGGAATTATCGGAGATGATATTGCAGGAAGAGAATTTCTGCAGTTGGTAAAAAAACATGGAATGAATGAAGATGGGATTATTCTAAATAAGAAAAGACCGACTATAGTAAAGACAAGGATCATCGCTCAGCATCAGCAGGTTGTCAGGACAGATAAGGAATTTGTCAGCCAAATTAAGTCTGCAGAAGCAAAAAAAATACTTACATATATCAAATCCAATATGCGTGAAATTTCTGCTATTGTCATATCTGATTACGGAAAGGGCATTGTAACACGATATCTGGTGAAACAAATTATAAAGTTGAACAAAGAATTTAATTATCCGATTATTGTTGATCCTATACCAGGACATTTTACATATTATAAGAACGTAACTATGATAACTCCAAATAATCAGGAAGCAGGAGATGGTCTTAAAGCAGAGATAAAGGATGAACAAAGTTTAGTGAGAGTAGGGAAGAGTCTGCTGAAGTTATTGCAAACAAGTTCAATATTGATTACTCGTGGTGAGAAAGGAATGTCACTTTTTGCAAGAGATGGTAAAATAACTAATATTCCAACTGTTGCAAAAGAGGTTTTTGATGTAACCGGCGCGGGAGATACAGTTGTTGGAGCGCTTGCATTGTCTCTTGGAAATAAAGCCGCAATATATGAATCTTCGTACATTGCAAATCATGCTGCAGGTATTGTTGTTGGGAAGCTTGGAACAGCTACCGTGTCTATAGATGAACTCAAAAAAAGCCTGGGATAATTTTTTATGAAGTATGGGCTACTATCAGATGTACATTCTAACTTAGAAGCATTGAATGCTGTCCTGATGAAATTCAAAGAAGAACAAGTTGATAAAAAGATATGCATAGGTGATATAGTTGGCTATGGAGCAAATCCGAACGGATGCGTAGATCTCATCAGGAATAATAATTTTGAATGTGTTGCAGGAAACCACGATTGGGCGGTTATTGGCAAGCAAGATATAGAACATTTTAATCCAATAGCAAAAGAGTCTATTATATGGACGACTAATAAGCTGACTGGGAATAACAGGGAATACTTGGAGCAGCTTGAATTAAAAAAGGAGTTTCCTGAATTTGTTATCGTGCATGCAACAATACTTGAGCCTGACCAGTGGAAATATGTAAGAACAACTTTTGTGGCACATCGCAACTTTGAGGAGCTTACAAAGCCCGTGTGTTTTTTTAGTCATTCCCATGTTCCGATAGTTTTTAAAGAAATAGAAGGGCGCGTTAGTTATTCATTTGATATGAATATCAAATTGGAAGAGGATATTAAGTATTTAATAAATATCGGGAGCGTAGGACAGCCAAGAGATAAAAACCCAGATGCATGCTATGCCATTTATGATACAGAAGAAAAGAAGGTAGAAATAAAAAGAGTTTCTTACGATATTAAAACCGCTCAGGATAAAATAGTGGAAGCGGACCTGCCTCGGACGTCGGCTTATAGACTGAAAACAGGTGAATAAAAAGCAGGCATATCTAAATATAAAGAAGCTAAGAGAACAGATTGAGCTTCATAATCGCAAGTATTATATAGACGCGCAGCCTGAGATATCTGATCGAGAGTATGATCTCTTAGTGGAAGAGCTGGTACGCTTGGAGCATGAATTCCCTGATTTAATTACCCCTGATTCCCCGTCACAACGCGTAGGAGGCTCTCCTTTAAAAGAATTTAGAACGGTTAATCATCGTACGCCAATGCTGAGTATAGCAAATACTTATTCTGAAGATGAGATAAGAGAATTTGATGCACGCATGAAAAAAAATCTTGCAGGAGAAAATATTGATTATGTTGTTGAACTAAAGATTGACGGAGTGGCAGTAAACTTGATCTATGAAAATGGGTTTTTTGCGATTGGAACAAGTCGGGGAGATGGAATGCATGGAGACGATATAACCAAAAATTTAAGGACAATAAAGACAATTCCTCTGAATCTGCAAATATCAGACTCAGTATTTTCTGTTCTTGAGGTTCGGGGTGAAGTGTATATGCCCAAAGATGTTTTTAGAAAGATAAATAAGGA